>CAIMZS010000166.1 GCA_903846015.1 uncultured Anaerolineae bacterium
CTGAAATAGCCGAGTTTTTACGAATTTTTGTCTGGGTGATTAAGATGGATATTTATATCGATGAAATATAAACAAAATAGACCGTTCAACGGTCTATTTTGTTTATATTGGCTGTCATATTAAAGCGGATAAACTTACAGGACTGTAATTTAAAACGCAATAAATGGTATTATAGTATGTGGATAAATATTGGTTGGTTTACAGGAAATGTGCGATTTGTAATTATCAGTAACTATTTATAGATTAATGCGACTATAGACATTAGAGGTTATATGTTTAAGAATTTATTTCAACAAGATGCTAATAAACGGGAAGCCCTGGCTGCCGGGTATGTTGTTCCAGATGCTTCGCGGTGTGTGCAATGTGGTATCTGTTCTTACAGCTGCCCGATCAACATCGATGTCCGTCATCATGCCTGGCAAGGTCTGCCTGTTCATAACAGTCAGTGCCTGACCTGTGGCGAATGTGTCTTACGTTGCCCGCGCGGAGTATTGCGTTTTGAGCGCACCAACTTGTTTGTTGAAGCCTGATATCGAAGTATTTCAATATAAAGATATAAACTAATGATCCCTTGTACCGAATTAATGATGAATGGTACAGTGACGAGAGAGGTTTTATGTTAAGAGGCTTGTTTCAAAAAGATTCAAATCATCGTGAGGCTCGCGCGGAAGGCTATGTCGTTCCGGATTCCTCGCGTTGTTTGCAGTGCGGGATATGTTCTTACAATTGCCCAATTGATATCGATGTGCGTCGTTATGCCTGGCTAGGTAAGCCGGTTCAGAACAGCCAGTGTTTGACCTGCGGCGAATGTATTATCCGTTGTCCGCGCGGGGCCCTTCGCTTCGAACGCACCAACCTGTTCGTGGAGGCCTGAAATGACCAACTATGTTATTCTGGGCACGGGCGTGGCAGGTATAGGTGCCGCGGAAGCCATTCGTAGTATCGATAAAAAAGGCACGATCACTTTTATTGGCGATGATCCGCATGGGTACTATTCCCGTCCTGGGCTGGCCTATTTGCTGACCGGAGAAGTGGAACAAAGCCAGTTATTTCCTTTTCGCCCAGATGATTACAAGAATTTGGATGCTCATTTTTGGCGGGGCACTGCCTCTGCCATTCTGCCGCAGTTGCAAATGGTACAATTGAGTGACGGCACACGCGTTCCTTATGATCGCTTATTGATCGCTGTTGGTGCCAGCGCTACTCGTTTGAAGGTGCCGGGGGCGAACCTGGAGGGCGTGGTAAAACTTGATACAATGGAAGATACACAGCATATTATTGCCCTTGCAAAACGGGCGCGCAGTGCTGTAGTGGTTGGAGGCGGTATTACCGCTTTGGAGTTGGCTGAGGGGCTGGCTGTCCGCAGAGTAAAAGTTCACCTTCTCATCCGCAATAATCGTTATTGGAGTAATGTGTTGGACGAGACTGAATCCGGAATCATTCAGCACCGTCTTAAAGAAGATAAGATCAACCTGCATTTCGAGTCGGAACTTGACAGTATCCTTGAGAAGCGCGGAAAAGTTGCCGGGATTCGATTGAAGGATGGCAAGCAAATAGCCTGTGACATTTTAGCTTACGGCATCGGAATTCAACCGCGCATGAAGATTGCCCAGGAAGCTGGAATTACATGTGACCGTGGCATCCTGGCTGATGAGCATCTACGCACTAACATTCCCAATATCTATACGGCCGGTGATGTAGCCCAGGTTTTCGATCCCATTTCGGGGCGCGCTGTTATCGACAGCTTATGGTCGCCGGCCCGGGACCAGGGCCGGGTCGCCGGAACCAACATGGCTGGCAGAAGCATGGCTTACCGTAAACCTGTTTCTTTTAATGTGACGAGATTGGCAGGCTTAACAACCACCATTATTGGAAATGTGGGCATCGGAACCGGGCGTGATGATGATATGACCATTGCGCGCGGCGACAGTGAAACCTGGCGGGACCTACCCGATGCCATCATTGCTCAGGGTGGTTTCGATGTCAACCATTTGCGTTTAATGGTGGCAGATAGAACCATCGTGGGTGCTATTGTGATGGGTGACCAGAAACTCTCATCCCCGCTTCAAACCATGGTTCGTGATCGCATCGATATTACGCCCATTCGGGATCAATTGTTGGCCCCTAATGCGCGCATCGCCGAAATTCTGGTGAATTTTTGGACGCAGGTGCACTCAAATAGAAATAATGGATCTCCTTCAGCTGCCACGGCTACATCCGGGCTGCGTGAATTATCTGTTCGCTAGAATCTGTTTTGAGGAGAAGTCAGCATGCTTCGTGACAACAAAGAACTTTGGTGGGCTATTATCGCCTCGATTTTGATTACCGCATTCTATGCCTTGATCATGTCTGTGACGGGCAAAATCCCTGCAGCGGGTGAATTATTTGGCCACTCGTTGGGAATTCTTGGTTTTGTATTGATGATTTTGACCGAGACGCTTTACAGCTTGCGCAAGCGCTCCCGTTCCACGCGTTGGGGTAGAATGTCCGACTGGCTTCAATTCCACATCTTTACCGGTTTGGTTGGGCCATATATGGTGTTTTTGCACACATCCTGGAAGTTCAATGGCCTGGCTGGAGCGGTGACATTGATGACTTTTGTGGTGGTGCTCAGTGGCTTCATAGGACGTTATATTTACACTCGCATTCCCCGCACAGCCGATGGAATTGAAATGGATACACCGATGGGTGATGCGCAAGCTGCAGCGATCGCCAATGCCCGTCGTTTAATGGCATTGTGGCACACAGTTCATATTCCATTAGGGATGGCGCTCTTCACCGCCGCATTTGTCCATATCGGAGGCGCACTCTATTACGCGACGTTTTTGAAATAATGAGATTGGCCCTGTCTGGCCGTTTTGTGCTTTGGCGATGAAAAAAGCGCGCCTTGATAAAAATGCATAAAGCGCTGGTGGGGGGGAGCAGGTTGTACTATGCAAAAAAGCCGACTTGGTTGTCTTTCACCATCCGCAATTGTTGCCACCCTGGTCTCCCTGCTCATGATGGCAGGCTTCATATCAGTCAGTGGCAGTGGTTTTTTCACTGCTGGTAGTCTAAATGCGAAAGCAGGAAAAATGATCGGTGGGGTTATCTCCCATGCTGAAATTGGTAACGACTGCGCCAAATGCCATCCGGCTCCGTGGGATGCTGACACTCTCGGCGATCGTTGCATGGTCTGCCATAAAAATATTTCTACTCAATTGTCTGATCCTACATCGCTGCATTTCAAGTTGACCAAGAATCAGTTCATGGGATGTCGTGCCTGTCATTCAGAACATCGTGGCCCTGAAGCTGGTCTGACAAAAACGCAATCCGAGGATTTTCCGCACGATGGCACCGGTTATTCTCTCAAGTCGCACATGCGGCGCAGTGATGGTCAAACCTTTGTGTGTGCTGATTGCCACGGTGCTGATATCGCCAAATTTGATCCTGCTGTTTGCAGCACCTGTCACCAACAAATTGACAAAGAATTTTTAACAACTCATATTCAGGCTTATGGAACAGACTGCCGCGGTTGCCACGATGGCATCGAAACCATCAGTAAGAAATTTGATCATAATCTCTCAGCCTTCAAGCTTGAAGATAAACACGCCGGGTTGGAATGTGCCAAATGTCATGCAAATGCGCGCACCGCTGTCGATTTCAAGACCACTTCCAATCAATGCAGCGCATGTCACATTAAGGATGATACCCATGCTGGAAAATTTGGAAATGATTGCGGTGCCTGTCATAAACCTTCAGGCTGGAAGCCCGCCACATTTGACCACA
This sequence comes from uncultured Anaerolineae bacterium, assembly GCA_903846015.1. Taxonomy (GTDB): domain Bacteria; phylum Chloroflexota; class Anaerolineae; order Anaerolineales; family Villigracilaceae; genus UBA5195. The sequence goes on from CAIMZS010000166.1 coordinate 3,769, forward strand.
ATCTCGCTGCGTTCAAGTTGGATGGCGCTCATCTGGCGGTTACGTGCCAGAAATGCCATGTGAATAATGTTTTCAAAGGTATTCCGCCGGAATGTTCAGGCTGTCACAAGGATCCATCTTTTCACCAGGGATTGTTTTCTGGTCAAACCTGTTCTACCTGTCATCAGACATTAAGCTGGTTGCCCGCGAAATTTAACCAGCCCCACCCTGAACCGCGCGGTGGCGAAGGCGGCAGTGGTGTCAATCATGGAGGCGCAACCTGCCGTGATTGTCACACCGTCAATCTGATGACCGCTACCTGTATCAAATGCCATGACAGTAACAACCCAGATAATGGCGATTAATTCGAATTCAGTCCGGCCCATTTCGAGTTTAGCAGGTGAATGATGATTAAAAATCGGCCCTTAGGATGTATGACTTTTCCGGCATTATTGGCATCCTTTCTTACCCTGCTTGCGATTGTTGTTAGCGCATTCGCGGCTGGAGGTGGCTTTTTTTCTGTAGGAAGCCTGAATGCGCACGACGGAGCGAATCTCGGTGGGGTCACATCCCACTCGGGCATCAGAAACGATTGTTCGAAATGCCATCCCGCTCCCTGGGAGGCAGATACCATGGGCGATCGCTGCGTGAAGTGTCATGTCGATTTGGCAGCGCAGCTGCTTGATCCGAAGACGATCCATGGCGCACTTAAGGGTCAGCAAGCCATCTTGAACTGCCGCCCCTGTCATCCTGATCACCGCGGCCCTGATGCGGCCCTGACGCGCGTTGTTCCTGAAGGATTTCCTCATTCTGTGACTAATTTCGCTCTGACGGCCCATGTCAAGCGCAGTGATGGAATACCCTTTTCTTGTTCAGATTGTCATATCAGAAGTTTTAAACCGTTTGAGAAGAATTTGTGCGCAGATTGTCACAAGGAGCGTGACAAGGTCTTTACACCTGCGCATATCAACGAATTCGGTTCGGATTGCCTCGCCTGTCACGATGGGGTTGATCGCTATGATAAGAATTTTGATCACAACGTGTTTGCCTTCAAACTTGACGGCAAACACGTCGGGCTGGTGTGTCTAAAATGCCACCTGAATGCCCGCACCATCGCTGACTTGCGCAATATTTCAACTGATTGCCAGAGCTGCCATACGAAGGATGATGCCCATCAGGCCCGTTTTGGACCGGCATGCGGGGATTGTCATATTACAGCTGGATGGCAGCAAAGTGTCAAGTTTGACCATAACCTGGTCGATTACAAGCTTATCGGAAAACATGCTAGCGTTGACTGCGCAAAATGCCATACTGTACCGCATAAATTTAAGGGTACGCCCACTGACTGTTATTCTTGTCATGCAAAAGATGATAAACACAATGGTCAATATGGCAAGGAATGCGATGAATGCCATACTTCAACCATCTGGGAGCATGAAAAGCTTGACCATAGCAAGTTCGCTTTCCCATTAACCGGGGCTCACAGTACGGTTGATTGTCTGAAGTGCCATCAGAACAGCGTTTTTAAGGGTGCCCCGGTCATTTGTTATGGCTGTCATCAAAAGGATGACAAACACAAAGGCCAGTATGGCGAACAATGCGATCTTTGCCATGCAACCACGGCGTGGAAGCCGTCTACATTCAGTCATCAGAAAACATCTTTTCCATTGACGGGTGCTCATACCAACTTGTTGTGCACATCTTGTCACAAAAATGGCCAGTTTCAAACTGCGCCAAACTTCTGCGATGGGTGCCATGGTGATCCTGCCTTCCATTCCGGGCTGTTTGGAGTTGAATGTGTCAGTTGCCACTCAACCAGCAACTGGAGTGCAAAGTATACAGGCCCGCATCCTTCGTTTGGTGAGGGAGGTGGCATCCGTCACGGTGGGGCAGGCTGCCGTGATTGTCACACGGTAAATTTGATGTCTGCTGTCTGTACGAAATGTCATGGCGGTAAGAATCCGGGTAAAGGTGATTAACGCCCGTTTTCATTCTGGGTATGGCAATAGCAACTGATCGTCGAGTACTTGAATATTTTGAACGGTAAGCTAAATCTTTAAAACCGCAATATTCTTATTAAAAAATGATTGCGGCATGGTAAAGAGGAGCAGTTATGCGTAAAGCCAATCGTCTGGGATGTATGACATTACCGGCTATTATAGCAACGGTCTTCACGTTGCTTGTTTTGGCTGGCTCAGTGTTTGCCACCGGCAGCGCTTTTTTTAGCCCTGGTGATCTAAGTGGGCGTACCGGCTCTCCGCTTGGAAATGTTCGATCACATGCCCAGATCGCCTTAAACTGCGAACAATGCCATGCTGCCTTGTGGGATACGGATACCATGCAGGATCGCTGTGTGCGCTGCCATACGAATATTGGCGCTGAGTTGGCCGACCCGCATAAACTTCACGGCATCCTGCTTGGAACTGATACGGTTCTTGAATGTCGTAAATGCCATCCTGAACATCGCGGTGTTGGGGCCTCCCTGACCGATGTGACTCTGCACGATTTTCCACATGAATTGCTTGGTTTTGCAACTACATCTCACAAAATACTCCCGGATGGGAGTCCTTTTATTTGTCAGAACTGCCATGTGACGGACTATAAGTCATTTAAAATCAGCGATTGTGCAGCATGCCACAGCAAAATCGACGCAACCTTCATGACTGCCCATACCCAGAAATACGGGGCCGACTGTCTTGCCTGCCATGATGGCAAGGAATCCATCAACAAAAAATTTGATCACAGCAAGACCGGTTTTATCCTGGTTGACATCCACTCTACACTGGATTGTGCAAGCTGTCATTCGAAAGCGCGCACACTGGCAGATTTCAAAAATTCCGCGGCCAAATGTTCCGACTGCCATTTAAAGGATAACCCTCACGGAGACAAATTTGGCACCACCTGTGATGCCTGCCATACCCAGAAAAGCTGGAAGGATGCCCATTTTGATCATGCCGTGACCGGCTTCAAACTGGTCGGCAAACATGAAAATTTGGCTTGCGCCGGCTGTCATACCGTGCCCGACCAATATAAAAATACTCCCACAACTTGTGTGGGCTGCCACCAAAAAGATGATAAGCATGCCGGTACGGAAGGCAGCGCCTGCGAAACATGTCATACCAGCGATGGTTGGAAGCCGTCAACTTTTAACCACTTCAATGTATTCAAGCTGGATGGCAAGCATGCCACTGTGTTGTGCCAGAATTGTCACACCACGCCGTTCCAATTCAAGAATGCGCCCAGCGACTGCGTCGGTTGTCATCAAAAGGATGATGCCCATAAAGGTGGCTTGGGAACAGATTGCAGTACCTGTCATAACACAACTGCCTGGAAACCAGCCAGCTTTGACCATAACCTGGCTGGCTTCAAATTGACCGGGGCGCACGTCAACGTACAATGCACGTTGTGCCATATCAACGGCAAATTCAAGGGCACACCCATGACCTGTGTGGGCTGCCATACACCGAATGATGTGCATAAGGGCGCGGAAGGTACAGCCTGCGAAAGCTGCCATACCACAACTGCCTGGAAGCCTTCCACCTTCAATCACTTTAACGTATTCAAGCTGGACGGCAAACATGCCACGCTGCTGTGCCAGAACTGTCACACTACCCCCAACCAATACAAGAACGCGCCGACGACCTGTTTTGGTTGTCATCAAAAGGATGACGCCCATTCGGGTGGCTTGGGCACGAGCTGCAGTACATGTCATAACACAACTGCCTGGAAACCCGCCAGCTTTGACCATAACCAGGCTGCCTTCAAGTTGACCGGCGCGCACGTCACAGTGCAGTGCGTGCTTTGTCATATCAATGGCAAATTCAAAGGCACACCCATGACTTGTGTGGGCTGCCACACTGCGAATGATGTGCATAAGGGAGCGGAAGGCACAGCCTGCGAAAGCTGCCATGCCACAGCTGCCTGGAAGCCTTCCACCTTCAATCACTTTAACGTATTCAAGCTGGACGGCAAACATGCCACGCTGCTGTGCCAGAA
>CAIMZS010000167.1 GCA_903846015.1 uncultured Anaerolineae bacterium
GAACTAGACGCCACCTGCTCAGTTAGTTCCGAACTGTAGACACCTTTCCCGTGTTTATACAAGATCATGTGTTCAATTTAATTCTGTTTCTAAACCCCATGTGGTTACAAAGTGCGCTTTTTTGCTTAAGTGTAAAATCGCAATTTGTGACCGGGGGCATTATAGAGTCTGAAAACGTCCGATAACGTACGTTTTATTTAGCTAACATCTCGAAAAGCCCAAGTGCATGAGCTTTCCCAATGGCCTGTGTGCGGTTGCTGACATCCAGCTTGCGGAAAATGTTTTCGATGTGGGTTTTGACCGTACTCGCAGAAATCGAATATTTATCAGCAATCTCTTGATTGGATAGTCCAATGCTTACTGCCTGCAGAATCTCCCGTTCGCGGGGGCTGATGGATGCAGCGATGGCCAATTGTTCGGAGGTGTTCTGATTGGATGGATTGTGTGGTCCATCACGGTGTCCCAACTGGGCGAGGGTGCCCTGGATGAAAGAGCGGGTGCCCGGGTTGATATCTTCCGTATGCAGGACCAGCGACAACAACATGGGGATTTGAGGGCCAGGCGCCAAAAACGGACGAACAAAGAATTCTGGAGCGGCCATGCGGGTGGCCTCCGCCATCGACTGGCGCGCTTGATTAACCTTCTGTTGGTTGAGAAGGGCAAACGACAGTTTTACCCGAACCCTCAGCATTGGCATCCAGTAGGCACTGGACGGGTACTGGTCAAGCAGTCGGCGCAAGATCTCTTCAGCCGCAAAGTTTCTGTTCTGGTCCATCAAGAGCGAAGCATGCACAAATGCGGAAAAGGGGAATTGGTCAATTTCCCAGCCAGTGCCCAAAAGCTTGTCTGCCTCGGTCAGATCGCCTTGGTGCAAGTGAAACAAAGCCTGGTAGGCAGCCAGATCTTGGTCATCCCAGATATTGGAAGGGTAACGAGGATTTAATGCGCGCGCTGTCTCGATGGTACTTAGTGCAGCCTCGCCATCGCCCTGTATGGATTGGATCTTGGCACGCAAAATTGCCATATTGATGGACGCATCCATGCGTATAGGGTGCGGGTCCAATGTCGCGGCCTGATCCAATAGTTGACGTGCCTGGGCGATTTGATTCCACTCAAATTTGATCCCGCTTAGCACTGTCAGGGCAATGCTGGCCGGCTCCGGCAAGCGGTCGGTCAGTTCATGCGCCTGCTGCAGAACCTGCTGCGCGATATGTTGGCTGCGCTTTAGGCGACCCTGCGAGAAGGCCAGATTAGCCCAGGTTCCACCGGCCACGAGAATGGAGAACAGGTGCTTTTTTGCGAGGGCAGCCTGATAGACTTCAAAGACACTGGCTTCAGCCTTGACCAGATTCAACCTGCTGTCACGCTGCGAATGCAGAATACCTTCCAACATTTGCCCGACAGCCTCATCTTCCATGCTATTGTGCAACCCCAATAACGTTGGGGCACCTGCTGTCCGAAATTGCCGGAAGTGCCGGGTTTCGGCAAGGGTTTCCTGTAGCGCCAGGGTCTTTTCTGAGGCCGACATGGTGTTAATCCCTTTTTCTGCGCGAATCACAAAATCTTCCACTTCCTTGGATGGCAGAACCAGGCTTGCCAGGCGCAGATACAGGAACAATAATTTTTTGTGATACAGGATGACTACTTCTGGTAGCTGTTGGATCCAGCGCAACAGGCGTGCAGATTCTCCAACCCGTGCCAGTTCATCCGGCGCAACTGACTCGATAGCGACAGCCGCATCTTCCCAGGCCTTGCCCAGTAGAAAATGATGGATCGCCTCGATTGGGGAGGCAGACAGACGATACCATTTGGCTGCCTTGCGATGCAGGCGGGTGATCTCGGCAGCGAACTGTTCCTGCAACTGAATGCGCAGCATTTCGGCGAACATCTCGTGATAGCGGTACCTGCCCGGTTCCTCCAGCCGTTCCATAAACAAGCTTTCTTCCCACAAATGCTGCAGCATTTCAGCACCGTCAGTCCGTCCAGTCACGGCGTTGCACAGGGGACCGGTGAGATATTCCAGGATCGAAGTCCTGAGCAGAAAATCCCGCACGTCTTTCGACTGCTGGTGCAGGACACTTTCCATAAAGAATTCACGCAGGAAAATATGTGCGCCTGTGAAGATCTCCGTGACCCGGGAGCGATTATCCTGTTGGGATAATATAGAGGTTGCCAGAACCAGACCGGCAGCCCAGCCCTCGGTGCGTTTGATGAGTGCCTGCATCTCACTGTAGGCCAGGGGCTGCCCAGGCGTGTGCAACTTCAGAAATTCAAGCCCCTCTTCCAGCGTGAAACGCAGGTCATCAATCTTCAACTCGGCCACCTGCCCCCTGGCTCTCAAATCACCCAGGGAGAACGGGAATTTCATGTTACTGGTGATGATAAGCCGGAATTGGGGCGGGATTTGCTGCAACCATATCTGTAAGGCTGCATGGATCTCCGGCTGCTGGATGTGATGGAAATCCTCCATCACCAGGCAAATGCCAGGCACATGCAGTTCATCGGTGATGCGGATAATTTCATTGGAAAAGCTGGTGATCGCGTCAGCAAAAAGTGAGGGAGAAACGGAGAACAATTGCGAAAGCCAACCCTGCCCAAAATTGGGTTGGAGCGTTTTCAGCGTCATGACCAGGGTGGCCCAAAATTGCTGTGGATGGTTATCGTCCGGTTTTAAGGTGACCCACGTCACCGGCATCCCACAAGCCTGCCGCCACTCGTTTACCAGTGTCGTCTTTCCAAAGCCGCTGGGGGTGCTGATCAGGATGGCCGGCGCGGCGATCCTTTGCGTGAGGCGCGGCCGGGCAACGAGCTTTTGTGGGAGAGCGGGCGGTTTGAACTTGGCCAAAGGCACATACGGGTTCACAGGCTTGGCCAGGATTCCAGGTACCGATGAATCCTGGCCAACA
>CAIMZS010000168.1 GCA_903846015.1 uncultured Anaerolineae bacterium
TGCATGGCGGCACTGAGGGCACTGCTTGCGAAACCTGCCATACCACCTCGGTTTGGAAGCCATCCACTTTCAACCATGCCAACGCCGCCTTCAAACTCACCGGTGCGCACGTCAGCGTGTTGTGTGCCAAGTGTCATACAACGCCGGGTAAATTCAAGGGTACTGCTTCCACCTGTTTTGCCTGTCATCAGAAGGATGATCATCACGCCGGTGCGTTTGGAACAAGCTGCGGCACCTGTCACAGTACAACTGCCTGGCTGCCTTCCACCTTTGACCACAATCTGTCTGCCTTCAAGTTGACTGGTGCGCACACAGCCGTTGCCTGCAGCTCCTGCCATATCAATGGTGTCTTCAAGGGTACGCCGCTGACTTGTGTGGGCTGCCATCTGAAGAATGATGTGCATGCTAATGGTGAGGGTCCCGCCTGCGCGAATTGTCATACCACCGCTGCCTGGAAGCCATCCACCTTCAATCACAGCACGGTCTTTACCCTGGTGGGTGCGCATACCAGCGTGACTTGTGCCAAGTGTCATCTCACCGCACCCAAATTTAATAACACCCCCACCACTTGTTTTGGCTGTCATGCCTCCAATGATGTGCATAAGACCACCGAAGGCACTGCCTGTGAATCCTGCCATACGTCTACAGCCTGGAAGCCGTCCACCTTCAACCACAATAACGCCGCTTTCAAGCTGACCGGCGCCCACGTTAGCACCCTTTGCGCCCTGTGCCATACCACACCGAGTATTTTTAAGGGTACGACATCAAGCTGTGGCACCTGCCATCAGAAAGATGATCATCACGCCGGGGCTTATGGCACAAACTGTGGCACATGCCATTCCACAACCAACTGGCAGGGCGCAACTTTTGACCATAACCTGTCTGCTTTCAAACTGACTGGTAAACATACTTCGGTTGCGTGCGCATCCTGCCATATCGGTGGAGTCTTCAAGGGCACGCCAATGACTTGTATTGCCTGCCACAGCGGAAAAGATGTGCATGGCGGTACGGAAGGTAAAGCCTGCGAAAACTGTCACACCACCTCCGGCTGGAAGCCATCGACATTTAATCACAATAACGCCGCCTTCAAATTAACCGGAGCGCATACCAGTGTGGCATGCGCCACCTGCCACACCACGTCTGGGCAATTCAAGGGAACCCCCAGCGCCTGTGTAAGTTGTCACGCCGATCCAAAGTGGCATCTTGGAAGTTTTGGCAACACATGCGCTTCCTGCCATACTACTACCAATTGGACTGCCACTTATTCCGGTTCGCATCCGACAGTATCGAGCGGTGATGGTGGAAAGGGTGTCAACCACGGCCATACTGACTGCAAGACCTGCCATACCATCGATATCCACGCAGCCATCTGTACGGCCTGCCATAAAAATGGCCCCCCTGGCGGTTAAAGCGGTTAATCGCTAACCCAAAATAAACAGACCCGGCTTCTTGCGAGATGCCGGGTCTGTTTATTTTGGGAAAACAATGGCTATTGCATGGTGGGGGTAACTGCCGTGGCACTATGTGCCTTCTCCGTATCTTCTGGGTGATTATTGTTTTCCACGTTCATAATGGCTGGGATAAGGAAGCCAGCCAATCCCATCAATAGGCAGGCGATCCCTCCAAAGATGTACCAGGTACGAATACCAACCAGGTCTGATAACGGGCCAGCCACTGCCAACGACAACGGAGTCATTGCTATCCCTGCGCTGTGTGTGAGGGACATTACCCGTCCCTGCATCTCAGGTTTTATGCTGGTTTGCAGGGTGGCTTGCAGTGGCCCATTCGTCATCGGGATCATAAGACCCATCAATGCCATTCCGGCCAATGCCACCCAGAATAAGTTCGCTGGCGCCAGCCCAATAATAACGGCGCTGCACCCCAACCCAAAAATGCCGAGCATGACCGTGACGATGCGTTTTTTTAAGCCGCCCCAGATACTCAAAAATATGCCACCTGCGATCATGCCCATCCCCAATAATGAATCGGTCAGGCCAAGTTCAATGGCACCCCGCCCAAAGTATTTGGTTACCAGGAGCGGCATCAACGTACTCGCTGGGTAAAGCACGAAATTGATAAAGGTAGCCATGCAGAGTATCGCCATTAACCCAGGCCACCCGGCAACATAGCTCAGGCCTGCGCGCAATTCTTGCCAGTAGGTAGTTTTTTGCCCGCTGTTATCGTTTTTTTGTCCGGTTGGCTGTGGAATGGAGATAAAAAAAAGCGGCGTGATGGCTGTCAACGCTGTGATCACGTCGATCATTAAGACCGCCTGGGTGGGCAATATCCCGATAAGCACTGCACCTGTAGGTGGTGCAATGATGTTTACCAGGCCAAAGACAGTCTGCTGTGCCCCCGCGACTCGAGAAAGCTGATCCTTGGGAACCATGAGCGAGGTGGAAGCGGACATGGCTGGTAAATGGAAAGCGCCACCCAGCGAGCGCAGTAGCAGGATTACATAAATATGCCAAATCTGTACCACTCCAAAAAGGAATAGCCCTGCCAGAAACAGCGTTGCCAGGGCTATTCCTCCGTCTGCGACCATCATTACCGTGCGCCGGTTCCAGCGATCCACCAGAGGTCCCACGAATGGGCCGAGAATAATTTGCGGCAGCATTGCTACCAATGCTGCGGTAGCCAGGATGGTGGCTGAACCGGTTTGGCGGGTGAGGTACCATACCAGCGCAAATTGAACCAGGGATGAGCCAAATAGGGATAACGATTGCCCAGCAAAAATAGTGAAAAACTTGGCCTTCCAATCTTCCTGGAATTTTTCCGAGGAAACATCTTCAGAGTTCATTTCAGTACCACCTTTCGAGAAATATATTGATAATATAAATATATTCTACGTAATAATTGAAATTTGTCAACCATAAAATTGATATTATAAATACATATATTGACATTGTTGAAATCAAGTATTGCGTCCCCCTTCATCTGGAATTGCATAAAAGTGCCTGGCTATTTAAACCCTTTCCAATATAAGCCAGCGGTATTCCACTGAGCCATTTTGCAGGCATTTTTGGAGGGCGGTACTGCCTAACATGGAGGGAACGATCGGATGAAGATTCCAAAAAGGTGAAAAAAGAAATGTTAGAATCCGGGCTGGGAGATCGGGAACGGTGCGCAAGTGTAAATAGGGCGTCAGGTATTGATTTTTGGCAAGCCGCAGACCGTGTTGGGCTGCCAGATCTGCAAGCCTGTCTGGTGAAATTAAATTGTTGACATGCCAGCCGCGCTGGTAGAGATCAAGCCAATTCTTGCCATGCTGCCCGGCCTCTTTTCCGCGAAAATCATCGATCAGTATCAATCTCCCTCCTGGTTTCCCAGCGATTGGACGGCGTAGGATGCGGGCGGATTCGGCTAAAAAAAGGTCAGGGTCTAAGGCGTGAACAAAGGATTCTATGGCGAAGGCCAGGTCAAAACCACTCGCAAGCGGTAGGTATTGAAAATCGGCTTCGATGATTTGGCCTGGTAGATTTTGGCTTTGAAAGATTTTCCCGCCAAGCTGGGCTTGTAGTTTGCTAAGGGTCAGGCCAATTCCCCTGGTGCTTGGCGGAAGATGATTGAGCAAGTGAAGTAGGGATGCTCCCACACCGCAGCCGAGATCGGCGATCAGGATTGGCTCGTGCATAAATCGTGCTTCTGTCAGGATGAGCTCATTGGCGGCATTGAGTGCCTGTGAAAGCGAACTAACCCCGTTCAACCACAAGGCTCGATGAATGGTTTGAATCTCTTTTGAAGAGCCGAAGCGGAGGAAAAGCCGCGTGTTGCTGTCATAGTAAGCGCGAATGGAATCAATGGATGGCATTTTAAGATTATACGAAAAAAGGACGGAGACTTAGGATATCAGCCTCCGTCCTTTCGCTTTTTGAGTGAGTTACTTTCCCAGTTTTTTCTTAAATGCTGCGGTGAGCAGCGGTACGAACGTGAATAGGTCACCCACCACCCCATAGCGGGCAACTGTGAAAATGGGTGCTTCGGCGTCCTTGTTGATGGCGACCACCAGTTTGGCTGTACGGATGCCAACGATGTGTTGGATTGAACCGGAAATTCCTGCCGCGATGTAAAGATCCGGAGAAACCACCTTCCCGGTTTGACCAACCTGGTGTGAGTATGGAATATAACCCGCATCTACAACCGCGCGTGATGCTCCGACAGCCCCTCCGAGCAAAGCTGCCAGCGCGCCGATCAGTCCAAAGCCTTTTTCAGCGGTAGCTTTTTCATCAAGCCCCAACGAAGGATTATTGGAAACACCGCGTCCACCTGCCACAATAACACCTGCATCGTTAATGCTGACCCCGCTTTCGCCAGACGAATAGCCTTCCACGGATGTGAGAGCATTGGTTTGAGCGGCGACCTTCGTCAACGTGCCGCTGCTGCCCGTATTGCAGGCCGGGCGTGGGAAGGCGCGTCCTCGCAGGGTAATGAACTGCGGTTTTGCCGAGCAAACGGTCTTCTCGGATAATTTGCCTTCGTATATTGGGCGTGTCGCTGTGATCTGATCACCATTCAATTCCAGCATGGTCACATCGATCAAGACGCCGCTTTTCAGATCGATGGCCGACATGGCTGCCATCTCCCGCGCCCGGAATGTGTTCGGCAGCAGGATAAGGTCGGGTAAAGAGGCCGAAGCCAGCGCTGTTAGTGTGGAAGCATAAGTTTCAGCTCGGAAATCTGTCAGGGCGATATCTTCAGCCAGAAGTACCTCATCCGCTCCAAATTCAAATGCGGCTTGCGCCACTGTTTCGACTCCAGAACCAAACACCAGCGCGGTAACAGGGCCAAATGTCTTGCCCACACCGATGGCTTCCCAGGAAGCGGGGACTGCTTCGCCTTTGAAATGGTCAATATATACCCAGGTTTTCATAGCACTTTCTCCGCCAGAATTTTTTCTGCCAGCGTTTCGGCAATTTCTTCGGGGCTGGAACCATTGATGATTACACACGCCACATTACGGCTGGGTGGATTCATTAATTCGATCCGACTGACGACCGCGGTGGGGGCTTCCACCCCCAGGTCAGCCAGATTCAAGATCGGGATATTGGCTTTGGATGCCTTGCGGATGCCCATAAATGATGGGTAGCGCGGCTCTCCAATGCTTTGAACAACGCTCAACACAACCGGCAGATTGGCGCTGAGCGTCTGTTTACCTTCCTCGATCACACGTTCGACGGTGGCCTTGCTGCCTTCAACTTTGATTGACCCGGCCAGCGCCAGCATTGGCCAGCCAAGCACACGCGCTGTTTGAGCGGTGGTCAGGCCTGTGGCCGTGTCGATGGTCTGGCGTCCAAAGATGGCCATGTCCACGCCGCCAATTTTTAGGATCGAGGCCGCCAGTATGCGTGCCGCGCCCTGCGAATCGATTGCAGCCAGGCCTGGGTCTGATACCAGAATGGCGTTGTCTACGCCCATAGCCAGAGAGTGCTTTAACGCATCCTTTGCCGATTCAGCGCCAATGCACAAAGCAGTCACCTCGCCGCCCTGCGCTTCTTTTTGCTGGAGGGCGGCTTCGACAGCGTATTCGTCAAAAGGATTGATGACTAGCGGTGATTCTCCCCATGAAACCTGCCCATTTTGTGCAACCACTTTGGCCTCAGAGTCAGGCACTTGTTTGATGCAGACGACGATTTTCAAAGCGTTCCTCCTTCAATTCGTGATGATAAATTAAGAACTTTTTTTGCCTGCCATAATGGCTGCATTATACCAAACCTACCGAACGGTAGGTAGGCTCTTTGTATTTTTCTTGAATATTGCGGCAAAAACACCAGAAAAATTCTGGTATTTCAAAATGATAATGATGAGCCAACCGAAAAGCCCCAGGTGGAATATCCCCATCAGCCAATGTGAAAGGTAGCTGATATTAAAATCGATTCTTGTCATGATCTGGATGATGAATATTCCGTACAAACTGGCGCCCATCACAAGTGTCGCGAGTAATTTTTGAGAAAAAACCTGGCTGCTGCTTGCCAGGCCTGCCACGGCAATCAGGATATAGGGATAAAAATGATAAAGGTAGCGTTCATGCGTGCCCGTCATAAAAACATTAAAACACAGGTTTACCAATGCCATATAATAAATCAGGTTTAGAAGCACGTTCGGGTTTAAAAAGCGCTCTCCCTGGCTGAAACGCTCTTTTAGCAGGAACATTAGCGACAGAGTCGCAAGCCCGGTAAAGAAAATAAAGAGCGCCATTCCAATATTGAAGGGTGTCAGCGCCGGGAGATTACTGATGATCGGTACATGCGATGAACTCCACATGTCGCGTCCCAAGAACATCCATATATTAAATCCATTCCCTGAAATGATCTTGCTGTGCGAACTGCCCTCCTTCCAAATATAGTACAGGTGTGAGAAATATGGTTGTTTCAGGTTTAAGAAAGGATCAGCAGCGAATATCGTGAACAGGAAGGGTGCCAGTGCTAGTCCAGCATCCAGCAGGAATAGTTTCCATTGGCGCGTATGGAAGATGATATTGGCTGCCAGCAACATCCCTAGTGGAACTGCGCTAAATACGGTTAACTGCTTGGTCAGCAGCACCACACCCAATAAGAATCCGCTCGTAATCAGGTAAAGCCGGAATTTTTTTGTGGGCAGCGGCTCGCCGGTATTAACATGAACCATCCACGCCAGAGATAATAGCAAAAAAAACTGACCGATCCCATCGATCTGAACCCACAGCGCGCCGCCCGCCCAGGAAGAGATCGATATTCCTAAAATGCCTGCCCAGTAGGCGGCTCTTTTCACTGCCAGTTTTTTTAGTATCCAGTAGACAAGCAATACATTCAATCCATCAACAATTGCCAGGAACAGCCGGTATATGTATAATGCTTTTTCTTGACCAAGACTCTCCAGCATACTCAGCACGCCTGCCGAGCTGAACATCCCCACGATCGGGTAATTGCAGTCGCTGCATGCGATGTAAATATCCCTCCAACTCTTACCCCAAAAATGCGCCCACTTCCAAAAAACCTCTATATCAAGGGAAAAATAAAACTTGGGAAAGGCCATCACTGCAAAAACCGAAAATAAAATTCCGGCAATCAAAATTACGATTTCATTTGATTTTTTCGTCATGTTTATTCCAGAAAATCTGAAGACTATACAAGGCTGGCAAATAGTCCAAACCATCAATGGGTATTATAAGGGATGATGGCTTGTAGAAAATCACTGTTGTGCGCGACTTTACCATACGATTAGTTATCATCTCGTTAATTTACTGTCAAACATCATTGTGGAATTGGGATTTATCCTATAAGATTACAGGGTGAATCCAAATGAAGCCAACTTCCGCACTGCGCTGAATGATTTTAACGAAGCACGCCTTTTGGCTTCGATGCAGGAAGTGCTTGCGCTTTTTACTGGTAAATCTAATGAGCTGCTCTCTTACGATGATGTGGCGCGCAAGCTAAAACTAAACGTGCGTACTGACCGGGGCGTGTTTGATATCCCGATCAATTCAATTGTTGGCAGTGTCGGGCGTTATTCAGACTTTAACCGCAGTTTCCTTCCTTTGATGGGCAATGAAATGGAGAGGGAGCGTTGGGCGCGTGTAAAAGCTGCCATCGATGATCCTGGAGGCGCTGGTTGGCCTGCCATCGATGTTTACAAGGTTGGCGAAGTTTATTTCGTCATGGATGGTAATCATCGTGTCTCGGTGGCTCGCCGGGAAGGATTTTCCACGATCCAGGCTCATGTAATTGAAGTAAAAACCGATATTCCGCTCACGCCTGATATCCAGCCGGATGATCTGATCATTAAGGCTGAATACGCTAATTTTCTAGCAGAGACAGATTTCAGCAGCCTGCGCCCAGGTGTTGATCTCAGCCTGACGGTGCCAGGGCAGTATCAAAGGCTGCTTGATCATATCGCCGTGCACCGATATTATATGGGGTTGGATTTTCAACGCGATATTCCGTATTCCGAAGCTGTCTCACATTGGTACGATACGGTTTACCTGCCTATAGCTGAACCATTGAGCGAACGCGGTTTGCTGCGCTGGTTTCCTGGTCGCACCGAAACGGATCTTTATCTGTGGGTCTCTGAACATCGCGCCATGTTGGAAAAAGAATTGGGCTGGCAGGTCCGCCCTGAGGCGGCAGTGGTTGACCTGGCTGCTCAAGAGAATCCCCAAGCCGGGAGCGAGTCGTCGGATACAGGTAGTTGGCGATTGTCCAAACTGGCTGACCGAAATACGGACCGTCTTTTTCGTGATATTTTGGTTCCCATTAGTGGCGAACCTGAAAGCTGGCAGGCCCTCGAACAGGCGGTATTTATTGCCCAAACAGAATGTTCTGATTTACATGGTATTCACATTATTCCCCCAAAATCTAAGCCTGGTGATGTGTCAGACATCCAAACTGGCTTTGCCGAACGCTGTCAGACCAGTGGGGTTGCTGGAAGTCTGGTGGTTGAAAGTGGTACCGTCCCGGAGCTTGTTTGTCATCGCGCCCTTCTGGCGGATCTGATTGTTTTGAATGTTGCCCACCCTCCATCTGCCGGCCTTTCCAGCCTGGGTTCTGGTCTTCGCTCGATCATCAGGCATTCTGCCCGGCCTATTCTTACCGTTCCGGGCGAGTTCAGCAGAATGGATCGCGTTCTGGTTGCTTATGATGGCAGCACAAAATCAAAAGAAGCTGTTTTTGTAGCCTCATATCTTGCCGAGAGATTTAACGCATTCATCACTGTGCTTACTATTTCAGACGATCCCGCCACGACCATTCAGGACTATGTGCGTGATTACCTCACAATTCATCAGGTTCAGGCTGATTTTATAGTTCTGCCTGGGTCACACGAAACCTTTCTGAAAGTTATCGAGGAACGCGGCATCAACCTGGTTGTCATGGGTGGATACAGTGGCAGCGCCTGGCAGGAGATCATTATTGGTAGTGCAGTGAACTATTTGCTCAGGCATGCCGAATGCCCGTTGTTGATCTGCCGTTAAAATCATTCGGCTGATAATGATGCAACCCTTCCCCGTGTCACCATCCGCGTTTATACTAACAAAGTGACTACAAACAAACACTGGTTTATTTCCCCTGTTCTTACCCCTCAAGCGCAGCAAGCGCTGGCAGCTTTTCCACCCATTTTGCAGCAGCTGCTCTTTAATCGCGGTTATGCCACCGACTCAAAAGCGCGCGTTTTTTTACGCGCCGAAGCCGAGTCTGATACTTCGCCATTTTTGATGACAGGCATGCATGCTGCGGCCGAGCGCATTTTATTTGCCCTTGATCATCATGAATCGGTTGCCATCTATGGTGATTATGATGTCGATGGAGTCACTGCCACTGTGCTTCTGGTCCAGGCTTTTAAAGCCCTGGGAATGAATGTTCGCGGTTATATCCCCAATCGCTTTGAAGAAGGTTATGGCCTGAATAATGAAGCATTGAAGACGCTGAGGGACGACGGCGTCGGTCTTGTTATCACGGTTGATTGCGGGATTCGCTCCCCGGCTGAAGCCTTATGCGCCCGGAGCCTGGGGCTTGATCTGATCATTTCGGATCACCACCAACCCAGTGATGAGATCCCTTCAGCGTTTGCGGTCATTAATCCCAAGCAGAAGGATGATGTTTACCCGGACAAGGAATTGGCCGGCGTTGGCATTGCGTACAAAATTGCCCAGGCTGTATTGGAAAAGTATTCCATCTCCGGCAAGTTAACCGATTTCAAGGCAGATGTCTTATTGGATCTTGTGGCCCTGGGTACTGTCGCAGACCTGGCGCCCATGGTGGGGGAAAACCGTTTCTTAGTGCGTAAAGGGCTGCAGTGTATTCGCACCACCACGCGCCAGGGCCTGTTTTCTCTTGCCAATGTCGCTGGTTTGCAGATTTCAAAAACAACTGCCGGTGATATTGGTTTTGTGCTTGGCCCGCGCCTGAACGCGGCCGGGCGGCTCGAATCGGCTATGAACGCTTTTGAATTGCTTGCTAATCAAGACGTGATGATTGCTGGCCAGCTGGCTCTCAAGCTTGATGAACAAAACCGTGAACGTCAACGTGTTACCCGTGACATTCAGGCTGAGGCCGAATCAATGGCGCTTGTTGGCGATCCAAATGCGCACATTCTGTTTGCTGTATCCCCAGGTTTTAACCCGGGTGTCGTTGGTTTGGCTGCTTCCCGCCTGGTCGAAACCTACTATCGTCCAGCGGTGGTTGGGCAGAAGAGTGATGAAACCACCCGCTGTTCCTGTCGTTCCATCCCCGAATTTCATATTACCGAAGCATTGGATAAATGCGCTGATCTGCTCGTGCGCCATGGCGGCCATGCCGCTGCCGCCGGGTTTACAGTCAAGAATGAGAATTTGCAGGAGTTGCAAGACCGTCTGCTGGACATTGCCACGCAAGAACTCTCTAATCTGGATCTGCGCCCCACCCTGCATGCCGATATGGTAGTTCCGTTATCAGACATGAAACCCGAGGTCTTGAAGTATCTCGAGTATCTTCAGCCAACCGGATATGGCAACCCGGATGCGGTATTTGTCAGCCGTAATGTTCTGGTCAAAGCCTCGCGAACTGTGGGAGCGGATGCCAACCATCTCAAGATGACTCTTTCGGATGGGCATATTACCTATGATGCGATCGGATTCCGTCTGGGTCATTTGCAGCAAAATTTACCCAAAAATGTCGATATCATCTACACTTTTGAAACCAATGAATTCAATGGACGCACTTCGCTGCAGTTGAATCTCAAAGATATCAAGGCCGCCGGGCAGGACGATTAGTTTTATTTTGTTGTGGTTAAAAAAA
>CAIMZS010000169.1 GCA_903846015.1 uncultured Anaerolineae bacterium
GGGCATGCTATTTGTTATTCGGTGGCCGCTCGAAAAGAATGGAAGACCGTGTTGGCCGATTTTCTTAAGCTTGATCCTGTGATGTATCATTTGTGTGATGGTTTTTATCAAGTTCAGGATGCGCATGAACATTTAGGGGCAGGAGAATATGATCTGCCCTATTTGGCAAAACTTATTGATCCGGATAAATGTGTTTCTTTGGAAACAAAGAAGGACCGTCAGGATTCCCTGGATGATTTTATTCTGGATGTACAGCGATTGAGGTCCTATGCCAACAATTAAGATCAGAAACAGGATCGTCGGGGCAGGCTATCCGTGCTATGTCATTGCTGAGATGTCTGCCAATCATGGCGGATCGTATGATAAAGCGTTGGCGATCGTTCACGCAGCCAAGAAGGCGGGGGCTGATGCCATTAAGCTGCAGACCTATACTCCAGATACCATGACCATTGATTGTGCTAATGAGTATTTTCAAATAAAACACCCTTTATGGAATGACAAGACGTTATATCAATTGTATAAGGAGGCTCAAACGCCCTGGGAGTGGCACAAGCCTTTGCAGCAAGAGGCAGAGAAAATAGGCTTTGATTTCTTTTCGACGCCATTTGATGAGACGGCCGTAGATTTTCTTGAACAGCTGGATGTCGCTGTTTATAAAGTTGCCTCCTTTGAGCTTACGGATGAACCTCTTTTAATTAGAATTGGAAAAACCAGGAAGCCTGTGATTTTGTCGACCGGGATGGCTACGTTGACAGAGATTGCGCGTGCGGTTAGCGTTTTATACGCTTCCGGGGCAGCAGATGTGGCGCTTTTAAAATGTACCAGCGCATACCCTGCGAAACCGGAGGACATGAATTTGAGGGCCTTGGGAGAAATACGGCGTCTTTTCAGGTGTCCGGTGGGTCTTTCTGATCACACGCTTGACGACACAGCATCTTTGGTTGCTGTTGGGTTGGGCATGGATATCTTAGAAAAACATTTGAAGTTGAATGATTCGCTGACAACGCCGGATGCGGCATTCTCCATGCTTCCGCAGCAATTTGGCACTATGGTGCGGCATATTCGTCAGGCAGAGGCATCGTTGGGACATGCGGCTCTGGGCCGCTCGGAAGGTGAGCGTGAGAATTTGCGTTTTCGTCGTTCGATCTTTGTGACGCAGGATGTTGAGGCGGGAGAAGTTTTGGGAGAGAATAATTTGAAGGTGGTTCGTCCCGGAATGGGGCTTCCCCCGAAGTGTTGGCAAAAGGTTTTGGGGGGCAAGGCAGCAAAGACACTCAAGCGAGGGATGCCTTTGACGTATGCGGATGTTTTGGATACGCCGAAGGTTGAGGGCGCGTTTACGTTTCGTTCTGTTAACCAGGATGACATTGATTGGCTTTTTAAGCTTCGCAATGACCCGGATGTGCGTAAAGGTTCTATTGTGGAAAAGTGTGTCTCTTGGGAAGAGCATCAAAAGTGGTTTGTCTCTAAATTGGCTGATTCGAAGGTTGTTTTTTGGGCGGTTGAGTATGGCGGTACACCGGCGGGTCAGGTTCGGTTTGATCTGGATGGGGAAGGTGCCGTGACCAGTATCAGCCTGTTGCCGTCTTTACGGGGGCGGGGGGTATCTGCCAAAATTCTGCAGCAAGCGTGCAGTTGTATTTTTAAACAAAAGCCCGCGTCATTTATTCGAGCAATTATACGACGAGAAAATGTGGTGTCTCTTAAGGCATTCTTGAAAGCAGGTTTTTTGGTGGATGAGACACATTTAGAGCGGGGGGTAGAAGTTTTTCAGTGCCGTTTGAATCGAGATTTATAAATAGTCTAGGCTGAGATAACAACGTAAACTATTTCTGCATATAGCGTTACGGATATTTATAGCGTGGTATAATTGCAGGGTA
>CAIMZS010000170.1 GCA_903846015.1 uncultured Anaerolineae bacterium
GCCAACAGCGGCGAAAGCGGGCTGCCCTGCAAGACGCCCAGCGGAGCTGCGCCAGCCTTGCGATTCAGAAAATACGCGGCCAGCGCTGCGGCCAGCGCTGCGCCGGCCAACCCGCCCGTCACCAGCGAACTACTTTTGAGCAAGCGCCTGCCGGCGGGTGTGCCCACCAAACCACGTATAGCCCCGGCGGTCGCAGATGCTGCTCGCTGGACATGCGGTCGGACAGCGCCGAGACCCACCATAAAAGTGCTCATCAGTGTACGACGCGCCATTAAACCCAGATAATTACGCGGTTTCCCGGTTCCGGCATACGGATGTGTACCTGCATAAACGGCATCAGTTCCATAATCAGCGGCATAGTCAGAGTCATCGCTCGTCACCGATTCCAGCACCCAATTCATGCCATCCTGAGCGGCTTTCTGGCGTTTATGGATGTCAATGGCCAACTGAGGATCGGCATCTGTGGGTGGACCAGATTGAAGAAGACCCGAATCAAGCCATTTTTGCAGCAGCTTAAGTACACGTCTATCATGGACTTTGCTCTGGATGAGACCAATAAGCAGGTCATGATCCATACTATCGAAATATGCTGAAATGTCGCCATCTACCGCCCAACGTTCTCCTTGCTGGCGCAGGTTATTGACATATGTGACGGCCTGCTCGATGGATATGCCCGGGCGGAAGCCGAAACTACAGGGCAGGAATTCCGGCTCCCAAAGCGGTTCAAGCACTTGCTGGGCGGCGCGCTGAGCCACCCGTTCCCGCACCGGCAGGATGGCGATCACGCGCTGCCCGCCGCCACGCTTGGGCAGCTTGAAACGCTTCGGTGGCACCGGGTAATAGCGCCCATGCACCAACATATCGCGTAGGGCTTCCATCTGCGGCTGTAGTTCATTCTCGAATTCAGCCAAAGTGACACCATCCGGCCCGGCTACCTTCTTGCGGCGGTATTTTGGGATGTTTCCACGCACTGCTCGCCAGGCGGCCAGCAAATTCTCAGGCGCAGCGATTTGTTCCATTAGTTTGTCGTTCATTTTGGCTCCTTTGTTTCGAGATAAATACTACGAAGTTGGATCATCATCCATGCCCTTCGTTCCCAGGGCCACATGTCCCGTATCCAGGAAATATACCCAGTGACAGGCATGTCCAAAAGTCAGGTCGATTAAGCGGCCATCCGCGCGGGCTTTGCGTACCGCTCGGCGTATGGGGGCCGAGTCCCAGCGGGCGGCTGCTACCACGCGCTGGCGTGGAATGCGCCCGCCGGGTTCGAGTAATTCGAGTTCATCCATAAGACTGCTCCTTGCCATCCGCGGCCTCGTTGGCCAGTGCATCTGCCAACCGGTTTTGCTCGCGTGGAATGTGTTGAAATTTCACCATCTCAAACTGGACAACCAGTGTACGCAGCCTGGACTGGGACTGCTTGAGCCTGGGTGAAATTGCCGAGGCGAGCCCAGTCATCTGGTGCACCATCACCTGACTATCACTCATCAACACAATTTCAATCGGCTTATGAAACAACAGGCGCTCCAGAGCC
>CAIMZS010000171.1 GCA_903846015.1 uncultured Anaerolineae bacterium
GGTGGCAGGCCAAAAACTGCAAGAGCAGAATTAATCTTTTGTTCTTTAACGTTTTCAGCAGCCCCGGAAAAATTCTTGCGTTTTTCAGATGTATCCTTCCATAATTCTACGGGAGCGAATACTCGCATCTTATCCCAGTGTTTTGAATTTAAATTGGTGTTTTCGTAAGCATACATTGCTTCTCGTGACGACAGTGGGAAAAAACCATTTTTACCCGCTGTCTCTAACGCGATTTGGAGACTTTTAATTAATTTTTCGTTCTGTTTATCTTTATCTTCTTCTGGTCTAAATAACGCGAATTCTTTCACAAAAAAATAAAGAAATGCAGCTCCAAAAAAATTAGTAAATAACCCAAGTAATAATGAATGAATATCGCCAGTTGGATACACAAATGTCGCTAAGAGCAAACTAATTGTCGCTAATAATAGGACAATTATATAAACTAGCCATCCGTGTCGCCTAAATAGATCTTTGTTCATGTGACCCCCCTTAGGAAAATGAGATATTTAGCCATTTTCGTTACCTTTATTGCATGATTGAAGTTTACCAACTCAGGATAATTCTACCACTCTTGGCACATCTGCATTGTTTGACCTGTAATGATCAATGACAAGAGTTCCCATTTGGTGCGGAAATTCTTGTCATTGATCTGATATTTGTATTACTGGCTGCCTTCGTACTTTTCCTGCATATCGGCCAACAAAGCGGTCGATATTTCATCCGGTCGTACTTCGCGTCTAAATTTTTGAGAGAGCTTGACGCAGAACTCTTTTGGCTGCTGGAACGGACTTGAGTCAAGATCGTTCAGGATTTCATTGAGCATGTAGGCTTTCACTCGCATGATGGTTGGGCGCAGGGTATTTTCCTTGATGCCCAAAATGCCGCCCGACTCCAATCGTTCTTGAATATCAGCCGGACGGATGTTCAGGAGATCAGATCCGGAGTTTTCCGCACAGACCGCTTCCATGGCCTGCCTGACGTACTTCGTGATATCTCCTGAAGGCTGAATGACAGTGATCTGCGGCGAATTCAACCGCGGAAGATGTGGAGCTTGCTGGATCATCTTCTTCTGCAAAACGTTGGCTGTATTTACCCTATTGGAAACATACGTGCGGAATGCGGCCTGGAAATCTTGCATCCATTCTTCTCTAATCCGGTCATATTCGGCGCTGCGCTTCTGGTTCTCTTTGTAGACCCAGCCGAGATAGTAACCGGAGATACGCGCCGCCGGATACAGAACCAGGACCGGCAGAACGGCGATGGCGAGCAGCACAATGCTCTTTACGACCGTTTCAGTGGTTGTTCCGGATGGAATGATCTGGAAATACAGCAGGCCCCTGAAAATGCCCGCTGTAGCCGCTGTGATGCCGGCTGCCCAGTGGCTTGTGCTGTCCGTGAAAGGATGATCGTCTGTTTCGCCCTTGGCCAGGCCAGTGGATGTGAGCGTGAAGTCAATGCCCATCACCGCTGCCAGGGCGAAGATACCCGCTACAAACATCACCGCGGGATTGGTGATCGCAACGCCAAATTCTTTTGCCAGGACTTCAAGCTCCAGGAAATAGAAGACGGTGCCGGTGGCTCCGGCAGTCGTCATGTTGATCGCCACGGTCGATACGTGCGCGACAATGGCTTTACTGCCGATATCTTTGTTGGTGGCGGGAACATACGAGCGAAGGGGGTGAGTAAGTTTATATTCGTTCTCAAAAGCTTTGATGTACTTATCTCGCTGACCGATTTCCAGGTCAGTTGCTTCAAGCAGGCTATTTCCGAAATCATTTGTCATTTATTCTCTCTAAACTCAGGTCGAAATTCCTTTACGTACTTGCAGTTTTCGAGTGGCTTATCGAAGTTATTGCTCGTTTCCTTCCCGGTTTCTTTTGAAAATGTTTATTTGCTGGAATACTTGATCCTATTTTACGCCATAATTAGCACATACGTTCTTCTATTTACTGCTTTATTTTATAACAAAAACTCGGAAATCTGATACCAATTTCAGAATTCCGAGTTTATTTGAAGTAAGGTTTCAAGTTCTACTAATTCAGGAAGGTTACCTAGATTTCTGTTAAGTTACGAATCCATGTCAGTTCAATGTCTCGGCAGCGATTGACTAGGCGGGTATCGGCGGTCCAGAGCTCAGCGCTCAAGCTTTCTGCAACCGATAGGTACATTGCGTCATAGGCTTTTGCCTGATTCAGTCTTCCCGCCCAATGTAATGCTCTTGCGCTTAAATCAGCACCTTCGTTGATATATGCCAGGCGAAATGAACTCAGAATATTGATCGCATTTTCAGCATCTGAATCTGTGATCAACTTTTGGGAAACATAGGTACGTAAGATAGAAGTTGTTTCGCTCCACCATAATCTGGGTGCAAATAGTTCGATCTCTTCGGTTTTTGTCCATTCCCAAAACTTTTCGAGTTTATCGTGAAGTTCTTCATTGGGTGCGCCGATAACAGAATAGATCGCAATATTTGCATCAACGATGATAGATGTCATCTGTCCTCTCGTTGCGCACCTGATCTAAAATCTCAACAGCATCGGGAATGGGGCGGTTAAGATTGTGACTGGCGATACGCTTACGAAGCTGTGCTGCGCTTTCCAGAGCTTTTGCGCGAATTTGCTTGGTCTCATTGTCGCTTGACATCCATAAATCCAGGGCTTCACGCACAAGATCACTAATACTGCGTCCCGTTTGTTTTGCTCTGATTGCCAGCACTCTGCGCTGACTGGAATCTAAAATAACATGCACTCGCTCACTGGTCATTTGTCGCTCCTTTCAGTGTTAATTATATCACCCATTACACACCTAATACACACCTCTGGGATGATGCTATCCTGAGCTTTCCTTACGAATAACTCATAAACCTTACTGGTAGGGCAACCCCTTTTCGGAACCTATCTGTTGATTTCAACCCTAAAAGGCAACGCTTTCTTAGGCAAAGTTGGATAGTGGTATATTCTTTGATCCTGATAACTTGAGGATTTTACAACGTTTGAAAACACTTCATAGAATTGATGTTTCGTCATTTCGAATGTGCCAAGTGGAGTTATGATGCGAAATCTATCTTGCATTTCAAGAGGTTCGATAATATCCGCCTTAAAACATAACTTGGTAAATTTATATTCGACTATATGAGATTCGCTTATGGAAATGGTTTCTTTAGGTTTGCGAGAATCCAAAATACTAATCATCTTAGATCCGGTGTTCGGGAGATTGTTAAAATCCTTTCCGCCTGCAAGTTGTTGAAAATCTGCCCAAATTGAACTGTAGATTGAACGATATTTATCTTGGAAATAACCAATAATTTCTGGATTCGCACCATTGGATTGCCAGTTTGGCTTAGGCAAATAGAAATAATTACAAGGATGAATATTGCGAACCATTCTACGAACAAGCTCATTGTGGTTCCAATGGAGATAATCAACGTTTTTATCTTTAACGTTGAGAATGTGAGCAACATGCCAACCTGCATGATTGATACTATCTGGCAATTTTATATCAAAGATGTGACATGGTGTCGATTCGATAAAACCATTAAAATCCGAATATCTGTACAAATGGTTGTTAAACAATTGGTAATGGATCCACCAGGATGGCGTATTATCTGCCCAGCGTATCCTGTCATTTCCTAAAGTTTGAACAGTGTGCCCCCGATCTTGTATTTTGATGTATCGCAGGAGAAATAGCGGATCCTGCGAGTTCAGATAGGTATAAAGTCGATGGTGAAATTCTTCTACGATTGTCGGGTCAGGTAAAAGAAAGCGCACCCATCCTTCAAATAAATCGTTTAAGGTTAAAGTGAATTTAGCGGGGGCAGATTTGATTGAAGGCATGCTGATTCCAGTGGGTGAAGAAAGGTAATGAATTCGCCTTGAGTAATCTTACATCAAATACGCATTTATGATGCCTGAGATGTGGATTATTGTTCTTACGCCCTCCTCGGATGATTTGATTGAGGCAAATAATCGGCAAAGATATCTTAAACTCTGGTTATTGGCGATATTCACGGTTTGTTATGTAGAGTTACAAGCCTTGCTGGAAATAGTCCCCAATGTATTTATATTCTCTAGAATTAGGTTGAAATCCTGAAACTTATGTTCTATAATAGAGATGCTATTTACGCTAGATACTCCTAGAAGCTCCGATGATTGCGCTAGAGGTAGGCGGGTAAAGGTAATTCGACGCAAACCTAAATCAAATTGAGCAACGCCGTTTTCAGGCACTCAATGAATAGGCATTCGGAGTTGGAATTGATGCGTATGGCGGATTCGCTGTCTGGCACCTTAACAACTCAATGGATAGAGCATTATGGATTGCCTTTCTTTGAACCTGAACCAATTGTCAAAGGAGATAAGAAATGGCACATCGAGGTAAAAACGAAGGGTCTATATCAAAACGTGAGAATGGCTTATACCGGGCCCAAGTAACAATCATCTCACATCTTGGTAACCCATCCAATCAATCGATTTCAATCAAGCTTTCGAGACTGTTTACTTTTCGTCCAGATAATCCATTGAGTGCTAAAATCAGGTGTAACACTTGCACCTTACCAACTCAGTGGACTATAAGCTTGCCTTTCCTTGGATTCTCGTGGTAAAAGGAGTCAGGAATGGCAAAGAGACGCGCTAACAGTGAAGGATCGATCTACAAACGGCCAAATGGTACATGGTCTGTCCAGGCTACTCTGCAAGGCCATCGATTGAGCGGAACTTTCAAAACGCAACGGGAGTGCCAGGAATGGTTAAAAAAGACCCGTGGTCAGATTGATGATGGCATGACGCTGGCAAGCACGAAAATAGGCTTTGGGGAATTTGTGACCAGCTGGTTGGCAAGCGCCAAAACATCCATGACAAACAGAACCTGGCTGCATTACGAACAGCTTATCCGAACCTATATTATCCCTAACCTCGGTGAAATCAAAATCCGGAGTTTGCGCCCAGAGCATATCCAGGCTTTCTACAATCGGTTGTTTGATGAGCAAATTGGGATCTACACTATCCGGAAAGTTCACGTCACACTCCACAGTGCCTTGCAACAAGCTGTTAAAACTGGCCTGCTCGGGCGCAATCCAGCCAGCTTCGCACAACCACCTAAAGCTCCCGCCGCAGAAATGGACATTCTGAATGAAACCCAGGTCAGCCAATTGTTGATTGCTGCTCAAGGTCATCGTTTGGAACCACTCATTCACCTGGCGGTAATTTCTGGGATGCGGCAAATGGAGTTACTTGGTCTGAAGTGGAACGATCTGGATTGGGACAGAAAGACACTTAAGATCGAGAGGCAGCTTCTCAGGCCAGAAGGTGATGGCGTCAAATTTTCGGGACCTAAAACTCGTTTTGGCAAACGCTCAATAGTATTAGGCTCAAAAACAATTGAGATCCTTCGCAAGCACTATGAACACCAACATCAGGAACAAATATCAACGGGTGAGGCATGGAAGGAGTACGGATTGATGTTTACCACCAGAACTGGCTCACCATTCCACCCACGCAATCTGCTGCGCGATTTTAAAAAACTACTCCAAGCTGCAGGTCTTCCTGCCATACGCTTTCATGATCTGCGACATACTGCGGCTTCCATTCTTCTCAACCAGGGCATCCCGATAATTACAGTCTCCAGGCGATTAGGTCATGCAAGAGCTTCCATTACACTTGATGTCTACGGACATCTTATTTCGACTTCACAGAATGAAGTAGCGGAGTTAATCGACGACCTACTTTTACCCATCGCGGTGCAACTCGACAAGAAGGTTGAACGTTGATTGTGAGAATGGTTGCAGCCAATTGCAGCAGATTATTCACCAGTATTTCCTAGCACCGATTAATACCCCACATTTCGGCTATAAATAATGAAAACCCCCACGGGTGGGGGTTTTCATGTGGGCGCAAAGGGACTCGAACCCCTGACCTCCTCGGTGTAAGCGAGGCGCTCTAACCAACTGAGCTATGCGCCCAACGCCAAACATTATACACGATTTGAATTATATTTGAATATAACTTGGAGCCAAAATGAATTTAAACGGGATAACGACTTTTATTATTGTATTGGTGGGCTGGGTTTTCTCCCTCACGTTGCATGAATTTTCCCATGCCCTGGTCGCTTATCGCGGTGGTGATTTTACCGTGCGCGAAAAAGGTTATCTGACCTTCAACCCGCTCAAATACACCCACCCGGTGTATTCCATCCTGCTGCCCCTTATTTTTCTGCTCTTGGGGGGTATTGGTCTCCCTGGCGGCGCCGTTTACATCGAAACCTGGCGGTTGTATTCACGCAAATGGGTAAGCGCTGTTTCGCTGGCTGGACCGCTTTCGAATTTGCTGCTGGCCGTTATCATGGGAACTTTCCTGCGTTTTGCTCCGCTGACTGCCAGCGGCATCTGGCCCGCGCTTGCCTTTTTGGCGCTTTTGCAAGTGACCGCCGCGTTTTTCAACCTTCTGCCGGTCCCGCCTTTTGATGGCTACGGCGCCATCCGGCCGCACCTGAACCCTGAACTACGCGCCAAAATGGATGCTTTTGGACAGGTCTCCATGTTTGTGGTGTTCGCCATCTTCTGGTACTTTCCGATGGTCAGTGGTCTTTTCTGGAGCCTGGTGGGTTGGGTGGCCGGGTTGCTGGGTATTCCGCTTGACCTGGCTTTCTTGGGCCAGAGCTGGTTTATCCATGTTATGACGATCAAAACCGGCTTATAAACCGATTTAGCGATAATCGCCCTCGCCTTTGATCTTACCCCGCTCGAGACGGGAGAAAAGCTTTTCAAGGTTGGCTTGCGCCACTTCCTCGAGCGAAATATCCAGTTCGGTCGCGATCTGCGCCATGTACCACAATACATCGCCGAGCTCATATTTCAAGGCCTGTCGATCCTCTTCCGAGATTTTGCCTTCCTTATCGCGGAAAATCTTTTTGACCTTGCCGGCCAGTTCGCCGGCTTCGTTCACCAGTCCAAGCGTGGGATACACGATTGGGTGATCTGTGTGGATCAGACTCCACGTTTTGCGTGATTCACGCTGGTAAGTATCGAAATTATCCACTTTCATGACCATAGCCTCCGAATAAGAATGGCGCATTATACCAGCGCAATGCTGGCGTTTTGATTTAAATAAGGCAGGATACCCTGAATTAACGATAAAGTACGGCGCTTCATTTTGGATAACGGCACTCAAGAATTTTCGCTATTAGCAGATCCAATCGTCCAGGGTTGGCCTGCCCCCCAAAAAAACTTTCCTTCTTTTGGTTTTCAGCGTAACTATAGTTTTTCAGATAATGATTTTGCATGGCAGCGGCGATTTTCATTGCTTTTCCTCGCTAAACGACTGAAGTCGTTACTACAAATCCTAATTCTTTTTCTGAAGAGCTATTTTAGCGAGGTTAGATTATTTCAATTCGGGGTGCCAGGTGTACCAATGGGTGATACGAGCCTGGCAAGTTTCAAAATATACTTGCGAGAAGGAGATCAGCCATGAAAAAAGTGTTCCCGACCATTTTGGTATTTGTATATCTATTAAGCGCCTGTGGCCTTCCCGGTGCCAATGTTCAGCCTACTGCCATTGTTGTAGCCACTGCTGTGCCTACGCAGCAAGTTACCATCAATCCCACGCTGCCTGCTGATACAGGCAAGCTTGGCAGCGAGCGCACCTCTGCGGGTGATGGCATGGTACAGGTTTTCGTTCCAGCCGGAACTTTCCAGATGGGAGGTTTTGATGGTGACGCCCAGCAGGATGAAAACCCGACTCGCGCAGTCACGCTGGATTCGTTCTGGATCGATAAGCTGCTGGTGACCAATGGCATGTACCAACTGTGTCTCAAAGCCGGAGCCTGCCAGCCGCCGCGTGAGCTTAAATCTGCGACGCATGCCACCTATTTCGACAACCCGGATTTTGCCGACTTTCCGGTCATCTATGTAAGCTGGTTGGATGCATCCAGTTACTGCCAGTGGGCTGGCCGCCGGCTGCCGACCGAAGCGGAATGGGAATTCGCCGCGCGAGGCAGTGCCGATACCCGCCGCTATCCCTGGGGTGACCAAAGCCCCACCGACAGCCTGGCCAATTATGATTCAGCGCTGCGCGACACATCCAAAGTGGGCAGCTTTCCCACGGGTGCCAGTCCTTTCGGTGCGCTTGACATGGCTGGTAATGTTTGGGAATGGGTTTCTGATTATTATGGCGCCACCTATTACAGCCAGGGCTTGATCCAAAATCCGCCCGGCCCGAAAGGCGCCGATGGCGGTCTGAAAGTGATCCGCGGCGGTTCCTGGGCCGATAATTTCAAGGAACTGCGCGTTTCGAACCGTGGCTTTTCCAAATCGCCTGATTTGACCGCAGATAGCAAATCTGACGCTTACAAGGGCGATGCCAATAACCGCACCGGTTTTCGCTGCGCTGCCCCAGGGAAATAGCGGCACCACAAAATAACCATTCTTCGTTTTCCATAAATCTGCGTGGCCAAATAACAAAAACGAGATGCCTCACTTTGGTGGGCATCTCGTTTTTGTTTCCACTGCGCGGCGCTCTTATTTTACGCCGGTTGAAATAAACCCGCTCAGCAGATCGTTCAGCACCTGTCGCGCATTGTTTTGTTTTCCTACGCTAAATAGATCCGGATTTGCGTTATCGAACGAGAGCGGCGCCGGGAAGGCTTTGCCGCCCTGCCCCGCCACCAGCTCTGGGAAGGCAGCTTTCATTGCTTCCAGATAATTGGGCTGCAGGGTTACCACCCACCCGCTGACCGAAGTGGATGGCGACTGCGTGCCGATCATCAATACTCCCACTGTTTGCAAGTATTGAAGCAGTTCTGGAATATCCACACCCGGTTCGATGAACATGGTGTCCACCTTTCTACGGATCAGCAGATCGGCATAGGCGCCGTACTCGCTTGGTTTGGCATCCTGGGGGATATCCTGCACAAGTGGATACTCTTCAAATGGGCCTACATAAGGATTGCACAACCCACAAAAATATTGCTGTCCCGCCCGCATACCAGCCATAATGGCGCCGGTATCTGCCGAGCCTTTGCGCAGCAATACCCCAGTGTGATAATCCTGTGTAATGGCCGCGCCGATATAGCCTGCCATGAATGTCACCTTATCCATACTGGTGGTTTCGCCGCCCAGAATGCTGATATTTGCGCCTGGCTTGATCCCTGGCAGGTTGATCGCTAAAAACTGCGCCTGTGGAGCAGCCGG
Source organism: uncultured Anaerolineae bacterium (assembly GCA_903846015.1). Lineage (GTDB taxonomy): Bacteria > Chloroflexota > Anaerolineae > Anaerolineales > Villigracilaceae > UBA5195. Next base: position 9,179 of record CAIMZS010000171.1, read on the forward strand.
GGCCAGCCCGGCCACATCGGTATCCGGCGACAGATCAACCACAATTTTGAGCGCCGGTTCCAGTTCCGCCTGGGTAAGTTTGTTCAGGACGATAAATCGAAAACCTTGCGCCTGGGCCAGGTCGTAGACCGTCTTTTGGTAGGCTTTCGATTGAACTTCATTCATATCTGCCGGGACGACCAGGATAACCAGGGGCGCTGGCAGTGTGGCAGTCGGGCCGGCAGTTGGGATGGGGGACGCAGTTGGCGCGGGTGTGAACGTCGCTTCTCCGGGGACGGGTGTGCCAAAAGAGCAGGCGGTTAATAAGAGTATCAAGGTAAGGGTAAAAAATGATCTGGCGCGCACGGTTTATCTCCACAAGCAGGTTGTCAAGTATTTTACCTTAAACAAAGCGAGACGCCCGGATGGGCGTCTCCTTGAAATCAACCTGGTGGACTATTTGCTGGCGACTTTGACCGTTTTTGGGCGAGCCGATTCTGCTTTGGGCACGCGCAGTGTCAGAATGCCATTATCGATCGTTGCGGCCGCTTTATCAGCATCCAGCGTGGTTGGCAGTCTCAGCGTCCGGCGAAAGGCACCCGCCGGCAGTTCGCTCATCAGGTATTCGCCCTCGTGCTGGCCAAATTCGCCTTCAATCGATAGAGCATCCTCCACGATCTGGATGTTCAAATTTTCGGCCTTCAACCCTGGCACGAAAGCGGTCAGGACAAATTCATCGCCCTTGTCCGCGATGTCGACCGCCAGCGGTCTGGCATAGTCAGTGTTTTGGTTTTGGGCGGCCCAGCGGCGGGCCAGGTGGTACGGGGTGGTGCTGATATAGAAGCTCATGGTTAATCTCCTTGAAATTTTGTGTAGTTTGTTTATGGTTCGGTTGATGTGCTTATGATAGCCCCCGCTCGTTGGAAAATAAAAAGAAATAGATCGGATTTTGGTTAATATAGAATATGAGCAATATAAACGCGCCAAATGGCAAAGTATAATCATCGCATGCCGTTGAAAAAACTCGTCACCCTTCTCGTCATCGGGTTGTTGGCCGGATTGGGCATCTATCTTTATCGCCAACTCCATTCATCTGCCGCCCGCAGCCCTTATGTCTGGGCATATCTCAATGACCCTGCTGCCCACCAGGAATATGTCATCCAGGCCGGTGTACGCTGCGCTGCGGCCCCATTTATCTTCCCCACCACCGGAATGGTGGGCTATCTATGGGACGATTCTTTCAACCCTGGTCACCGGCACCAGGGCATCGATATTTTTGCCGGAACCGGCGTGAACGTTACCCCGGTCATTTCGGCCTACCCCGGTTACCTGACGCGCCTGCCGGATTGGAAATCATCGCTGATCGTCCGCGTCCCATCTGACCCGCTCAACCCGGGCCACCAGATCTGGCTGTATTACACTCACATGGCCGACCCAAACGGCTCATCCTTCATTGCGGCTGATTTCCCACCTGGCACGACAGAACAATATGTCGATGCCGGTACGCTGTTGGGCCGCCAGGGCAATTACTCTGGTGACCCAAACAATCCGGTGGGTGTGCATTTGCATTTTTCGATTGTGCAGGATGATGGCACTGGCCACTTCAAAAACGAGTTGGAGATTACCAACACCGACGATCCTTCGCCTTACCTGGGGCTGGCGCTTAACGCCAACAATAACCCCGATAAAATTCCTCAGTGTTTGCCGGGTAATTAAGAACTGGGGAACTATTTGACAAGCAACTGCGTTTTACGAGTATTGGAGGTAAGTATGAAAACAATTCGATGGATCATATTGTTGGTCTTTGCCCTGGCGAGCTGCGCGCCGATCCAGCCCCAGACAACCGATTTTCCCAGCCCGCCCGCCACACTTGCGAACCTCGCAACTGAAACACAAGCGCCCCCATTCCTACCAACCCAAGGAGTCGAAACCCCCATGCCCTCGATAATTCCGGAACTGTCTCCCGCTTTGCAAAAACTGGCCGAAAACGCCCGCCAGGATCTCGCCAACCGTCTGTCCGTTCCAGCCGCTGATATTACCATCCTGCAAGCCGCCCCTGTCACCTGGTCGGATTCCAGCCTGGGCTGCCCTCAACCCGGCATGGCCTACGCTCAAATGCTGACGCCCGGTTTCCTGGTGGTGCTGAGCCATGCTGGTACGCAGGTTGAATATCACGCTGGCAGAAGTCAGGCTCTCGTTTTCTGTAAAAATCCTCAGAAACCAAGCTCGTTTTCCCCTGGTGATATTTAGGTCGCCAGGGCTCCGCACGGGCAACCCGACCCTTTGTGAGAACCGCAGATTGACGCGGATTTGGAAGATGGCGCAGATTAGTGCAAGATCTTCATTTGCGTAACCATCGTCAGTTGTGTAATCTGCGGTTCAGACGGTCCCGACCTGTCTGGATATATAAAAAATAGGCTGGCAGATTTCCTGCCAGCCTATTTTTACTTACTGATGTTCTGAAACGGATGGCTTACGGATCAACACGCACGATGGTGGGATCGGGCAAATCCGTGGTGCCGCTGTAGGCAACGCTGCCCAGGTATTTTACACCAGGGGTAAGACCGCTAAAGGTCAGACCGATTGTATCGGTGGCGCCAATTGTGGCAGAAGCCGGAGCCGAAACGGTCATATTGAGGGCATCGGTGCTGTCCAGATTCCAGATGAATAAAGTGAAGGCCGACGGGTTCATGGTTCTATAGCCATCCACCATAATGTAGTAATCGCCCGGGGCCAGGTTTACCCAGTTGATTTCTTCATCTGATGTGCCGCCGCCGCTGCTTGCAATTTGTGCAAATGTATCATCAAAGAGATACAAATCAAGATCACTTCCCGGAGTGGTGGTGCTGTTGAATATCGAGAAGCGTGTATAGGTGCTGCCAGCGGGGATGGTCACAAGGTATGCTTTATTGTGTCCGGTGGTGACCGTATCTGAAGCGGTATCCGCGGGTACCAATCCGCGCGCAGCAGCGTCGAACGTTCCGCCGTAACCAAAGGTCACATCGTAGCTTAAATCTGATGTGCCGGATACTTCCACCGGGGCCTTGAGAGCAACAGGTCGGATGACAACCGGGATGCGGACAACATGTTTCTGGTTGCCGGTCCAGGTGATGTAACCGCCAACGTATTCGTTAAATGCCGCGCCGTTGGTGGTGAAGGTTACAGAATAGGTCTGTTTGCCACCCTTTCCAATGGTGAAGGATGTGGTGCTGGGTTCTACTGTAATGCCATCCAGACCAGAATAGGAGAAGGTGTAGGTTTCCAACCGATTGGCAGCATGACCTGCACCGCCAACGCTTGTAACCGTTCTTTTAATCGTTTCAGAGCCACCCAGTGCGCCGATCGCGATCGATGCGCTGTTGAAATCGCTGGGGTTTGTCGAGTAATGCATGCCAGCGAGACCGTCGCAGATGGGGGTGCCGTTATAGGCGGTGGTGTTGCAAAGGAACGCGAACCAGTCCCTGATCCCAGAGTCATATACCAGACCCGGGTCTGCAGCGCTGTTCGGTTTGACATGACCGGCGCCCTGTTTGAAGATGACGGATGGGTCGGTGTTGGGGTCATCCAGAACATCATACGCGGAGGTCATCAGGGCTGACTTGACCATCATTGGCGACCAGGTCGGGTGCAGATCCTTGAGCAGTGCGGCCAAACCAGCAACATGCGGCGATGACATGGACGTGCCGCTGATCATGTCGAAAGTCAGGCCAGCGTCTGCTGGTGACCATGCAGCCAGGATATCCTGACCGGGAGCGATAACGTCCGGTTTGAGCAGGTTACCATCACCAGCGATCAACGGGCCGCGCGATGAGAAATCGGCGGTGAATGGTGCCGGGGCGGTGTAGGAGAAGATTGCCTTAAAGACGGTGGCGGTCGCGCCTACTGTGTTGGCGTAAGTTTTGATAGCGTCATGATATATATTCGACAGGTGAACGGTTGGTACAGAATGGAAATCGGCGACAATTGAGTTAGCGCCAAGGGGGACATTGACCAGGATCATGCCAATGCCGCCAGCTTCCTGAACGGCCAGGCTTTTATCGACGCGATCATTTCCACCACGGTCGCATACCACGATCTTGCCCTCCACTTTGGCCGAATCAAGTGCGGGTGATCCACCATTCCAAGAGGTTGAATAGCACAAGCGTGCTGCGGCTGCAGTTGCACCAGCGGCGGCGGCGTTTACGGAATCGATCAGAGTCCCGGTGACGGTTGCATCTGCCAGCGAAGCGCCGCTGTAGGAATCGCTGTTGCCGAGAGTTGCCTTGCCTTCAATGCTGCGGTTGTGCGTGCCAGCCGCGACAGTCGTGATCCACGGGCTGGGGTGGGCTACCGTGCTCACGGCCGGTCCACTGTTGCCAGCCGAAGCCGCCACAAATACACCTGCGTCAGCAGCGAACATGAAGGCGATTTCAACCGGGTCGAGGAAATTGGTGAGCGTGCCGCTGATTGAGTAGTTGATCACATCGACGCCATCCATCACAGCCTGGTCGATCGCCTCTACGAGGTCAGATGTATAACCAGAACCTGTTCCATCGGGTAATGTCCACAGAGCCTTGTACATCGCAATGCGGGCGCGTGGAGCCATGCCGCTGATTTTGCCAAATGCGGCAAAAGGCCAGGTTGCTGAAACACCATAGTTTCCACCGGCGGTGGATGAAGTGTGTGTGCCATGCCCGTTGTAATCTTTCGCCGAAAGGAATTCATACGGCATATTCGCCGCGATATATTCATCTCCGGTCAATACATCGGTACCCCAAGCAGCATTGTAATGACGTGCGCCGATCAGCTTGTTGTTACAGCCGGTGGGTGTGGTCTTGCCTTTACCAATGGTGGTGAAGCCTGCCAGGTCGCAAGCGCCGTTAAAATTGGATACCGAAAGGTAAGAGAGCTTGGTGCCTTTGATGGTGCTGAAGGTCCAGGCGCCTTTCGCGGTAACCCGGTCAGCAAAGCTCAGGCTTTCGGGGGTGATGCCGGTATCGATGACACCGATCACAATTCCTTCGCCAGCGCTGCCAACACCCTTTAGTTGGCTCCATAAGCCACCTTTCGCGTCCAACCCCAGGAATGATGGAGTTGATGACGTGTCGACGGTTCGGATGGAGTCCGGGGTAACATTTGCGACACCTGCAGTCCCGGCTAATTTATTGGCGTCTGCCAGGCTCATTTTGGCCGCGAAGCCATTGAATGTGGTGTTGTAGTCATACAGCTTGCGTGCGCCGCTAACCTGAGCCAGCACGGCATCGTGTTCCTGGTTCAGCTGAGCCCGGTAATTGATAACATCGGGACTGCTGTTGTTGATTTTTTGGCCCTGAGCAGGTTTGGTTGCTCCGAATCCAAATGTATTGCCTTCATTACCGGCAACGGGCGCGCGCAGCATCTGAACGATATAGACGCCGTTGGGGCTTTCGGTGACTTTCGCGCCGGCGGCTCCACCAAGCTTTGCTGCGACAGAATCGCTTACAGGCTTAATGGTTGGCTGGGCAGCGGCTGGCGAAACTGCCGAGAATGCCATTGCCAGGGCAATAAAAAGAGAAAGTATGTTAAATATTTTCCGGTTCATTATTGGGTCTCCTGCATTTGAATGGATGATGCTCAAGAATGGAATGAAATACGGGTCGCTCTTCTTCATCACGAATTAGTCAGACACAAACCATCTCGCCTGGGCCAATGGCTAAGTGTAGTTGGATACTAACGGGCTGTATTTAACTTTTTCGAGATGAAATCCGAAAGATGGGGTATTTGGTGTGAGAACCTCCTGCTGCACAAAGGTATTCGAACAAAGACTTGAGCTACTCGAAAATAATCCCGATCTGTCTGAATGTCACATTCACGAACTGACCAATCGGAATTCTATCCACTATGATGGGTAAGTCAATCCAAAGCGCCTCTGACAAAATCTGCCTGCTATCCCAACCAGAAATTTAGTATGCACGCATAAAGTATATAGCAAATTGCAACCAAATTGCAAGCTTTACAAGAAAGTTCCTTTATGCGCAGATTTTACCACCTATATTTTGAAGCTGAATACACTTATTTGTCATGTCTTTTGGGGGACAGTTCCAATATATTATTTTTTCAAGCATACGGGCAGGCTTTTGAAATGCGAATTGTGAATCTATTTCATCTCATCGACGCCAAAGCAGCAGCATTGCTCCACAAAGTAGAGCTGCCCCGGCTGCCCCGAGTGGTCCCAACTGCTCTTTGAAGAATAACCACGCTAAAATGGTTGAAGTAAGCGGTTCGAGCAGCGTGATGATACTGGCGACTGTTGCCGGTGTGTGCTGCATGCCGGTAATGAATAATCCAAATGCGAGCGCAGTCGGCACAACGGCCAGATAACATAGTAATGCCCACCCAGCCGGCGGATAGCTCAGCACCAAACCACCGCCAGCCTGTGCCACGCCGAATAAAAGCAGTGCGCCCAGCCCAAGACCAATTGCATAAGGCTGGACCGGGTGGTAACGACCGGCCAAATCACGGCTAATTATTAACATGCCGGAATAACCCAAGGCGGAGCTAAGCGCCCAGGCAACTCCGCTCAGGCCGCTTCCGGAAAACGCGCTTTCTGGTCGCACCTGGATGAGCAGCGTGGTTCCAAGCAGGGCAAACACCATCGACGCCAGTATTTTTGCTGTCAATCTTTCTTTTGTCAGCAGTGTCGAGAGAATCGCGACCATGGCTGGCGCAGTGCATAAGGTAATCAGTGTGGCCACAGCCGCGCCCAGGCTTTGAACGGCAGTAAAGAAACTAACCTGGTAGTAGCCCATCAGGATGCCGATCAGGGCCATTAAGCCCAGATCGCGGGCTGGTATCTTGAATAAACGCCATTTTAACGCTCGCCAGCCAACTGCCAGTAGAATGGGGGAGGCGATGCCCAGCCTGAAAAAGCCAATCGAGAGCGGCGTGGTGGCAGATAAGCCATACAGCGCTTTGGTCGTGACGCCGACAGTGCCCCACAGGATTGCTGAACTCAAAACAAATAACATTCCGGAGCGTGCCTGGGCGCGCCCAATTGTGGAGATGCTCATAACAGGCCTCATTATCATTGAAAGCTGAACATGATCAATTGGCGCAAGGACCGGTGCGCTTAAATCGATGGGCTACCTGCCAAAACCCCACTTTATTTTTCTTCTCTTGCAGAGATGGCTCTTCTGACCGGCAAAACACACCCAGTGAGTAACCAGTGAGTAAATAGAAAAGCCCGCAGTGGGGCTGGTTCAGATCAAGACCGAAGCTGGATATGGAGTATCGACGTTTGATATTGCATCGCGCGAGTATATCATTGCAGTGCCCACTTTCGAAAAAAGCAAGTTGGCAAAAATTTATGATATACTATGTGCCGCTCTCACCTCGGTGAGACCTCATTTTGCCTGGGACGGGCAATAAGCGTCCCTGAGCGGGTTAATCTTAGCCCCGCTAAACTTATTCCGGGCCAGGCACAAGCGTGTGCAGTGGTACCGGGTTACAAGGAGAAATAATGGCAGTCATCTCAATGAAAGCCCTCTTGGAAAGCGGCGTCCACTTTGGGCACCGTACCAACAAGTGGGACCCCCCGCATGAAACCGTATATCTTTACGGAACGCAACGGCATTCATATTATTGATCTACAGCAGACTGTGAAGGCGCTTAATAACGCTTATAACATCGTGCGGGATTGTGTTATGAAGGGCGGTATCGTTTTGTTCGTGGGCACCAAGCGTCAAGCCCAGGAAACAGTGCGTGAAGAAGCCATTCGCGCGGGTATGCCTTATGTTACCGAACGCTGGTTGGGAGGCATGCTCACCAACTGGAACACCATGTTCGCCCGTATTCAAGAAATGGAACGGCTCGAGCGTCTCCGTGACAGCGGTGAGATCACCCGGTTGACCAAAAAAGAAGGCTTGTTGATTGAGCGCGAGATTACCCGCTTAAACACCCGTCTTGAAGGTGTTCGCTCGATGAAACGTCTCCCTGAACTGGTTTTTATTGTGGATGTCGGTCGTGAAGATTCTGCTGTGCGCGAAGGTAATTTGCTCGAGATCCCCCTGGTTGCGCTGGTTGATACCAACTGCAATCCGCAGGATATCGATTATGTCATCCCTTCCAACGATGACGCCATTCGCGCCATCAAGCTGCTGGTCGCCAAGATCGCGGATGCTGTTCTTGAAGGCAAGGCCATGCGTAAGGATGAAGATTTGGCTGAAGAACAGGCTGTCGTGGCTGCTCCTTCCGCTCCCGCCCCTTCCCGGCGGCCAGCCCGTCCGGTGGAAAGTGACGAAGTTACTGATGATGCTGCCTTGCTTGGCAAATCAACCCTCGCCAAGCTCGTCAAAGCTGTTGCTCCGATTGGCGACGAAGAAATTTCGGCCACAAACTAATCTTGTAAGAGGTCTTGAATGGAAATAACTACTGCAATGATCAAAGAACTGCGTGCTGCCACCAACGCAGGGATTCTGGACTGCCGCAAGGCGTTGACCGAATCTGACGGCGATTTTAAAAAGGCAGTCGATTTTTTGCGTGAAAAAGGTGTTGCTACTGCCGCCAAACGCGCAGACCGCCAGGCCTCCAATGGCACGGTTGAACTTTACTCGCATGGTGCCGGTCGAGTGGGTGTGATGGTTGAAGTCAATTGCGAAACTGACTTTGTTGCCCGCTCTGAAGCCTTCCGACAGCTTGCCCACGAATTTGCTCTTCAAATTGCCGCTTCCGCTCCACGCTATATTTCTGATAAGGAAATTCCTGAATCTGAGATTCAGCACGAGGCCGAGATCGCGAAAAATCGCGCCATCGAAGAAGGTAAACCGGAGGCTGTTGTCGGCAAGATTGTTGAGGGGCGCATCAATAAGTTTAAGGATGAATCGTGTCTTTTGCGCCAGGCTTACATCCGCGATGAAACCATCACAGTTGAAAAACTTCTCCACCAGACCATCGCCAGTACTGGTGAGAACATAGTCATTCGCCGCTTCCAGCGCTGGGAGTTGGGTGAAGGCTTGGGCGAATAATAATGACAAAAGCCAACCGAAAGGTTGGCTTTTTTATACCCACCACAACCTCAAAAAAAAGGAAAAAAATGTCTGAACTCAAATACAAGCGCATTCTGCTCAAACTTAGCGGTGAAGCAATGGGCGGCGAGAATGGTTTTGGGATCAATGTCTCAGAGGCCGAAGCTATTGCTGGTCGTGTCAAGGATGTCTACGAGATGGGCGTGGAAGTGGCCATTGTGATTGGCGCCGGCAACCTGTGGCGCGGTAAACAGGGTCTTGACCGTGGCATGGATCGCGCCACAGCCGATTATATGGGCATGCTGGGCACCATGATGAATGCGCTCGCTCTGATGGATGCGCTCGAACGCGCCAGGGTATTTACACGTGTTATGTCTGCCATCGAAATGCGCGCCATTGCCGAGCCTTACATTCGTCGTCGCGCCATTCGCCATCTCGAAAAGGGGCGTGTGGTCATCTTTGGGGCCGGTACTGGTAATCCTTTCTTCTCCACTGATACAGCCGCTGCTCTGCGCGCCACCGAAATTGACGCTGCAGTGGTTATCAAGGCTACCAAGGTGGATGGGGTTTACGATTCTGACCCCAAGAAGAACCCCGCTGCTGTAAAATTTGATGAACTCAGCTATATTGATGTGCTCAACCGTCGTTTGCAGGTGATGGATGGAACCGCCATCACCCATTGCATGGAGCATAAAATCCCCATCCTGGTGCTTAACTTGTGGGACCAGGCGGCCCTGACTCGTGCATTATATGGCGAAAAAGTTGGAACCATCGTCCATTGAACCACATCGGGGCGCCCATCAGGGCGCCCTTTTGATTTTTGTTATAATAATGAGAGTATAGGGCAGTTTTTGCGAGTCATTTGCCAGCATAATTTGTTCTTATCTCGCTTATCCATCAGTAGCGCATTTTCAAATTTTAGGGTATCCTATAATATGTAATTCTCACAACATTACCTCAGGAGGCTGCTGTGATTAAGGATCTTCTCAAAGACTGCGAGTCCCATATGCAAAAGTCAATTCATGCCCTGGTTGAGGAATTGATGACCATTCGCACGGGTCGCGCCAACCCCAGCCTGGTGGAAAAACTCCAGATTGAATATTATGGCTCGCCCACTGCTCTGATGCAGCTTGCATCCATTAGTGTGCCTGAACCACGCACCTTGATGATTAAACCTTTTGACAAAACCACCCTGAAATCAATTGAAAAAGCCATCCTGGCTTCTGATCTCAGGTTGACCCCCAACAATGATGGTCAGGTCATTCGTTTGAACCTTCCGCCTCTTACAGAAGATCGCCGGCGCGAGCTTGTCAAGCATGTCCACCATCGCCTCGAGGAAGCGCGGGTAGCCCTTCGTAATATTCGCCGAGATTCCATGAAGGATATCAAGGATTACGAAAGCGAGAAGTTAATCTCTGAAGATGATCGCAAGCGTGGCGAAGACGAGCTTCAAAAGTTGACTGACCGCTTTATGGCTGAAGTGGATAAAATTGGGCATGCCAAGGAAGTGGAGATCATGGAAGTCTAACGACTCCATCTGCCATGAGCACTACCAGTCAGCAGGATCCTGCCAAGCAAGTTCCCCGGCACGTTGCCATTATCATGGATGGCAACGGTCGTTGGGCATTAAAGCGTAGATTGCCGCGTTTGGCCGGGCATAAGGCCGGCACAGAAAATCTCCGTCGAATTATCAAAGCCTGTGTTGAATTTGGCATTGGTTATCTCACCATTTATGCCTTTTCCACCGAAAATTGGGGCCGCCCGCGGGAAGAAGTACAGGGCCTGATGCGCATCCTCGAAGATGTCATCGACAAGGAACTTTCCGAGCTTAATCAGCAGGGTGTGCAGATCCGTCACCTTGGCCGGCTTGATCAACTTGCCCCGGCTCTTCAGAAAAAGGTCTTGGATGCGGTCAATACCACCCGTAACAATACTCAGTTGGTTTTGAATGTTGCCTTTAATTATGGCGGGCGCGATGAGATTGTTCACGCTATTCAGCAAATGCTGATAGACGGTATCAAGCCAGAAAGTGTCACCCCCGACCTGGTCAGTAAATACATGTACACCGCCGGTGTTCCCGACCCGGACCTGATCATTCGCACATCCGGTGAACTGCGCATCAGTAATTTCCTGATCTGGCAGGCGGCTTATTCCGAGTGGTATGTGACGCCCATTTTCTGGCCTGATTTTAGCAAGGATGAATTCCGTAAGGCGTTGGATGAGTACGCGAGTCGTGACCGCCGCTATGGCAAGGTGGCGGATCCTGATTTCGAGGGGTCAAATGTCTAAGCGTGTTACCACCGTTTTGATTTTACTGCTGGTTGGATTGCCGGCATTGGTAATGGGCGGATTTCTCTACTTTTTATTTATTGGTTTCTTGCTGGTGGTTGCGGCTTGGGAATATGTGGATATGGCTGAGGCCATTGGCAGCAAACCTGCGCGCTGGTTGGTTGTTGGGGGAGTGGCGGCTTTTTGCGCCGCCGTTTTTTTTTATAATTCATTGAGCGCCCCGGTTTTCGCTTTTATTATTCTAGCCATGATGGCTTATCACCTGGTGGCTTTTGAGCGTGGGGCGGAGCATGCCAGTTTGGATTTCAGCGCCAGTGTTGGAGCTCTGGTCTATATTGGCTGGATTGGATCTTATCTTCTCAGCCTGCGCCAACTGCCGAATGGCAGTTGGTGGTTTATGTTTGTTCTGCCCTGTGTGTGGTTGACCGATACCGGAGCTTTTATGATTGGCGCCGCTTATGGAAAGCATCGCATGACCCCCCGGCTCAGTCCAAAAAAAACCTGGGAAGGTTATGCCGCCGGGGTTTTTTCGGCCACGCTGGGAGGCGGCTTTTTTGCTTTTGCATATTCCACCTGGGGACCCTTGCATCTATCGGTGTGGGTTGGGGCTTTGTTTGGATTGATGGTGGGGCTGCTTACCCCGCTGGGTGATTTGGGTGAGAGCATGCTCAAGCGCCAGGCTTCCATGAAAGACTCGGGTATTATCTTTCCTGGGCATGGTGGCGCTTTTGACCGGATAGACTCGTGGCTGTGGGGTGGGGTGCTCGGCTACTACTTCATCACGCTGATCATCCGGTGACGCAACATCGTCACCGGATTTTTTTTATTGCCTGGATGAATTCGATAGCCAACCGTGAACCAACTCGCAATCTTGGGCTTGAACTTGTGCGTGTTACCGAAGCCGCAACAGGAATTGCGGATGGTGACTTGCTACGTGGGGTGAAATACTTTGGTTCCGACGCGTATGGAAAAATTGAACGCGCTCAGTTTGATTCACTATTAATCTGTTGCGATTCTTCATCCAGACCAGCTAAATTCCCTTTGCCGCCATTTTGCCCGGGCATTTAGCTTGACACACTTGGCTCTTAAATATATAATCTCGCTCGCGTTCCCGGCTAGCTCAATGGCAGAGCGGGCGGCTGTTAACCGCTAGGTTCGAGGTTCGAGTCCTCGGCTGGGAGCCTTAAGCCCTCTTCGGAGGGCTTTTTTATTTTATGACCAGTTTTATCGATCAAAACAAAAATCCGCGGACATTTGTCCGCGGATTTTGCTCTTATTCACTAGATTTGCTTGAACTCTCAGACTTCCTACTTGAACTCTCGGATTTACTGTTGGAACCTTCCGATTTTCCTGCGGAACTTTCTGGTTTGCTCGCGTTGGATGATGTTTCGGAAGTACTCGATGATCCCGATGAGCTTTCCTGGCTGCTTGAACTGCTGCTGCCTTCGGATGCGCTGGCGGATGCTTCCTTTCCTTCGCTCTTAGGCGGGCGGTTCAATCCGGATGATGACTTGTGGTCGGTGGCATACCAGCCCGAACCCTTAAACACAATGCCTGCCGGTGTCAATACCTTGCGCAGGCTGTTCTTGTTACATTCAGGGCAGCGCTTCAATGGCTCATCGGTAAAAGATTGGTGGCGCTCAAATTGTACGCCGCAGCTCTCGCAGCGATAAATATAAATGGGCATTTCAGTTTCTCCTTACTAACGGGATTTGATTATAGTCTCTTTAGGGGGGCATGACAAGGAACCCGTTTAACAACAATCCGTTTATAGTTTAACGTATGTTTACGCAGATGGACTGTTTTTGTGATTGCCTCGGCTATGGAGTTGTTTTTTTCCAAACCTGATATTCTGAATTATTAAAGGATAGGACCCAATTGCCGCGATCTTTGAGGATGTCTATGAAACCACGATACTTTCTTTTCATCACCACCAGGTATTGAGGCGGGTTTTTGGCGGTTTGAATGGTTTCTTCCAGGCAGGCAAAATCTGCATTCTGTCCACAAATCATACTGTTATAAAAACCGGTGCTGAGCATATTGCGGTTGCCACTCCATTCGCTTCCCCAAAAAGCAAAGAGTTGGTTTCGCTTCGTCAGAAAAGGAAACCATTCTGCCTCGTTATGATCAGCCAGAACCAGGTAAAAGCTGCCCTGCAGTGTGTTTGTTTTGATATATTCGCTTGTTTCTATGAGCGCTGGAGATAAAGATGGCATTTGCTCTAAAATGGTTTGAAACTCGTTGATATAGATTACTCCGATGATCACCACTCCAGCCACGCAAGCTGCCACGCTGGAAAATAAGCGCTGGTTGTGTGGGACGGATTTTATAAGCCATTTTGCTGTGCTTTCCAGCGCTATTCCTGAGAAGATGCAACCCAAGACAATAATAAATCTTCTGCTTTCAAAGGTAAAAAGTGAAGTAAATATGAATGCCAATAAAAGGAACCAACGTTTTTGGCCGATACAGTAAACCACTCCGATTAATCCTGCGATTGCAAGAACAGGTTGTTTGATGATTTCGCTCAGACTGATGGCGGTTAAATCTATCAGAGCCGAAAAGCTTCCTGAAAGTTGTGAAATCGAAAGAGTACCATGCGAGCCAAGCGCATTTGAAAAAACCTGCCAACCGTAACGGTTAACGATTGTCAATGCCCATGGGAGTGATAATAGCGCCCCCGTGAACCCGATCCAGATTGCTCGCAGCCAGGTTTCTTTGTGGGGATTGACCAGTACCCAAATTACCGACCACAGGATAAAGAAAAAAGCATAAGACAGGTGTGTCATCACAGTCAGGCTCAAAAGAATACCCGCCATGAAAATCTCTTTTTTCGAAAAGTGATGGGTGATCCGAATAAAATAATAGAAAAAGAACAATCCGAGCATGTAAGCTAATCCGCGCACAATTCCAGCAGCCCAGGTATGACTGGCATACAAATATGGTGAGGAAGATGCCAGTAAAATCGCTATCAACCCGGTGATCCTGGATGTTGTCATTTGCCGTGTTATAAGAAAAAGCCCCAATAAAGCCAGGGAGCTTAAAATAGCTGGCAAAAAGCGGACATATAACCAAAATGGTCCACCCATTTTCAAGTTAAGTGCGAGAAGATACATTCCCAGGGGCGGGAATGCTGCTGGAACACCCCCTGAACCGTAAAACTCAATTTCCATGGGCAGTTTGAAGTTATCCCTGGCTATTTGTTCTGCCATCTGCGCGTACATGCCTGCGTAGCCGATTGGATATGGATATTTAAACACATTGTAAAAAATGGGAACAAGGCTGATGGAGATAATGGCGAGGACTCCGATCAGGGCCATAAAAGACAGTTTTGATTGTGTAAGCTTAATTTTTGGCATAAGGGTGTCTATTGATTCTTGGCAATTCACGTAATAATCATGCTTTTGCTGGTTGCGTATGGCGGAACTGGGCTTTGATATTGATGTAAGAGTTTGCTTGAGTATAGTATAAGCCTAATAAAAAAACCAAAAACCGACATTCTCAAATCTCTTATGCAGAGACTAATGGCTCTCTGGGAATTAGCGAGGTAAAAAACCATTGGACGCGGACGAGCGGCCGTGCTAGAACGGGCACTATCGCGGAAAATTCCAAAGAGCCAAACTAATTCCATTGGATAAAGCACAGTTGCCTCTGCCAAACCAGATAAGAATCCTTATCATCGCTGTCTTTGTGATCGAATTGATCATCCCCCATATTATTCTGTACCTATATATGCTGGTATAGGTCAGATAACCCCGTAAAGCTGGGGACTTGCCAAACTGAAAAACCCAAGTATAATAATCAATGAATATAGAACAAAAATTCTACATTGCAAAAAATAGTCCCCAATAGTGTTTACATGGTCAGATTTTTACATTGCTTGGATTGGATGAGCCGCCATTGTCTTTTAGCGATATGGCAAGCGATTTTTCAGAATAATCTGCCGTGTTGCTTTGGGTTGCTTCCTGATAACCCGGTTTGCCGAGGCTATATTTGGTAAAAAGGTTCAAATGATTGATAAATATCAGTACACTCTGACGCTCAATGCGCTTCACGAAATACACACCGAATCCAGTCAAATCCCCACTGTTGCTGCTCATCACATTCCGGGCTTGCCGGGATTTCCTGCGCTGCCCCCTGAATCACTCCTGCTCGGGATTGCCATGGATGGCTTACCGTTGGTACTGCATCTGCGCGATCCTCGCCCAGGTTCCATCCTTATTACCGGTGAGCAAGGTTGCGGTAAAACAGATTTTATCCGGCTGCTGCTGCATGCTGCTGACCAACTGATTGCGCCCGGAACCGTACAGTTTGCGCTTGTCACCGATTTTCCAGACGAATTCTCTCGGGAAGCAGATCTTCCATGCGTTCTTGGGGTCTGGGCAGCGGCGGACTCGGCTGCGGCAGATTTGCTTTACCGATTGTCTTTGATGGTCGATACGCCTGCTGATAACCTGCCCACCGTGCTCTTGATCGATGGTCTTGACAGCATTTTTCGAACACAGGCTGCCAATCGGGATAATCTGGCTTATTTGCTGCATTATGGTCCGCATGCCCTAATATGGCCTATTGTTACAGCCAATGCCGGATTTATTGCCACGCATCCCGATTGGTTTAATTTCTTCGGCACCCAAATTTTTGGGCGTATTGATAATCATTCCACTGCCAACAGTCTGGCGCTGCCAATGAATAAATCTTTGTCTGAGCTTACACGCAGTTCGAATTTCTTTTTGCGGCGGTCATCCGGCTTTCTCAATTTCCGGCCTCCCATCCCACCTTATCGGGCTGGTTCACACCCATCTACAATTCTCGCAAATAGGAGTAAATCATGAATATCGGCATGCTTTGGTTTGATAACGATCCTAAAACCAGCCTGGATGTCAAGGTCTTGCAAGCTGCAGATTACTACCATCGCAAGTATGGTCGCACTCCCGATGTTTGCCTGGTCAATCCGGCTAACCTTGACAAAGCCCTTCCGCAGGCTGAAACCCGCCGCGCTGGTAACATCATCATCCGCCCGTTGCGTTCAATCATGCCTGGTCACCTCTGGATTGGCAATGATGAACCGCGTTCCGCTGTGGCAGGCTAAAAACCTTTCACAGATGATCGGTTGCCCGATCTGAACCAACGTCGCAGTGTTCATAAGGTGTAGAATATTACATCTTCTCTAAAAGGAAAATTGCGATGACCTACCCGATCATTCAACGCGAATTGACAGTCCATCTGCACAACGGTAACTGGTATCTGCGTCCGATCGAGGACGAAGAAGCAGTGCTTGGCCCGGTTGATTATGGTTGGCATCGCTTTAACCTTTATCCTGATAGTTTTACCTTTGGCGAGGGTTTGTTGGCTGGCAGTTCGATCCCAGGTTCCCGCCGCCTGGTTTTCTCGGCATGGAGCCCGCAGTGGGATGGTTTTTATGTTTCGAGTATGGGCGGAGCCGCCTATTTATTTCATGGGTTGGGCGTTAACTATGTAGCCTTACGCGGCACAGCACCGGTTCCGAGCGTGGTTTTATTCAATCACAAAGCCGGCGAAATCCAGGTACGTATTGAACCGGTCAATGTCGAGTCACTCTGGGTTGGATATGCCGGCCCGGATGAAAGCCCGCAGATCGGCTTTTATGCCCTTCAGCAGGCTCTTTTTGACCGCTATGCATCTGAATATAAGCCAGGGGGGGTGCGTATCTGCGCAGTAGGCCCTGCTGCAAAGTACACCCGCGAAGGAGCGCTTGGATCCAGTCCATTACGCAATGGCGTCTTCAGCCCGGTTATCGATTGGGCCGGGCGCGGTGGCCTGGGCAGCCGGCTGTATCAACGTCATAATATCGTGGGCATCATTTTCGGCGGCGACTGGGCCGACCCAGATCTGCGTGACTCAGCTGAGATTGACGCTTATTTCATCCAGCATTTTGGAAAAAAAACCATTCAAACTGATTTGGCGGTAACTGAAAAATATCGTTACGTACCTGAATTCGAGACTGGGGGCACATTTGGGGTAAATATGCGTGATCTCAATGAACGCATCCTCAGTTTCAATTACACATCCATTTACCAACCGGTCGAAGCGCGCCTGCGCCAGCACGATAATTTTATTCGCAATCATTATTTAAAACAATTTAATGAAGAGACCATTAAGCCCAAAAAATTCCAGCATTGTGGTGAACCCTGCCCGGTGGTTTGTAAAAAGTTATTTGGCCAATATAAAAAAGATTATGAGCCATACCACGCGTTGGGACCCCAGGTGGGCGTGTTTGACCAGCGTGCCGCGGAATTGTTGACTGACCATGTCGACGCAATGGGTTTTGACTCGATTCAAAGTGGTGGAACCCTGGCATGGATCATGGAATTGGTTGCTGATGGAGTGATCGATCCGGCTGAATATGGTTTTCCACCGGCCAGTACGATGAAATTTCATTTTGAGGCCGATCCGGACCGCTTTGACGTGGTACAGGACAGCATGCTTAACGCGCTTTATGCCATTGAACTGATAAACGCCATCCTGTTTGAAGCTCGCGCAGAAATATTCCGGTCCGGTATTCGCGCTGCTGCCATTGCCCTGGATAAACAAAAAGGGACACGCAGTATTGACCGGGCTGTTTACATTGCCCACGGTGAACAGGGCTGCATGGTGCCCAACCAGTACTGGGTGCCTGGCATGCTGAGCCCTATGCCGATGATGGGTAAATACTTCGTGTATTATGGGGTTGATTTTTTGGCGCCCGAGGTTCTGGGGCGCAAGAATGTTGAGCGGATGACGTACGAGCTCTTCAATGAAAACAGCGGTATTTGCCGGTTCCACCGCAAGTGGTCTGAATTCATCACCGATGAAATATTACAGGCTCATTATGGCCTGAAAGTGGATTATAAGGCGCACCAGTTCCAACTCTCGCGTGAAATCTATGAGCGTGAAGCCCCCAAGATCATCTTTTGGGAAAGTGAAAGAGTGATTGATATGATTATGGGCTACCTGGTACAGTGGGAAGTCGATGGCCTGCACACCCCCGAACTTGAGCACTGGCTTGGGCGTTTTCGGCAGGATAAAAAAGCAGCGGCAAAGGAGTATTGGCAAGCCATGCGGATGGGCATCAAATCCGGTTTTGCCGAAGGCGCTGATGTCATTCCAAATAATTTCACACCTGGGCAGCAGGGCAGCCTGCCAAAACCTGTATCGACGGGTTGATCAAAGAATGGGCGAGGTCAACCCATTGCCACCACACTCGCGATGGCATGCTCGCTTGTGTGGCTCAGGCTGATCGACCACTCCCGTAACCCAAGTTCATCTGCGAGTGCTTTGGCTGCGCCCTGGAAATGCAAAATAGGCTGGCCAGACTCTGCTCTCAAGATCTCAATCTCGGTCCAACTCACCTTCCCCAACCCGGTTCCAAGTGCTTTTGAGACAGCCTCTTTTGCTGCAAAACGCGCTGCCAGTGAAGCAATGTTACCGGCGCATGTTTCCTGCTCAGCCCTGGTATAAATGCGCATCAGGAAGCGCTCCCCGTGCCGTTCCACTGCTTGCCGAAGGCGTTTAATTTCCAGAATGTCGATGCCGGTTCGAATGGGCATATTTTAGGGCCCTGAGCTGGTGATTGCCATCACATCTGGGTTCAGGTATTTTTGCGCAGTCGCCTGAACCATTTCGGGTGTCACCGCCCGAACCATCTGCTCGTAATTTCGGTAATAATCCAGCCCGAGACCATGTCGTTCTATGTTTAGCAGTGAGCTGGCCACCCCGGCATTTGATTCCATTGAAAGCGGCAGGCGGCCAATAAAATTATCTTGACTGTCCTGCAGTTCTTCGCGCGTAACGCCGTGTTGAATAAACAGTCGGATTTCATCCAGGATCAGTTGCACTGCCCGATCCACATTAGCCGGGTTTACACCCGCGTTCACATCCCAGGTGCCTGGGCCAACCCCTGCGCTTAAACTGGAGGATGCGTGATAAGCCAGCCCAGATTGTTCTCTCACCACATCACCGATTCTGCCCATCATGCCAAACTGGCCCAGGATTGAATTGCCCAGCGAAGCCGCTGTAAACTCAGTGGCTTTTCTCTCGGGTCCCAATGCGCCAATCATTAAATCAGTTTGCGATTTGCCCGAAAGTGCGATATGCTGGCGAACGGTTTCAGTAAGAGGTACCACCGTAGGCAAGGTGGGGAGAGTGGGTTGCCCTGGATTATGCCAATCACCCAGCGTTTGCGCGGCCTGTTCGAACACGAAATCTGCTTCCACTGCACCAACAACGGCGATGGTCATTCCTTTTGGCCCAAAACAGCGCTTTTGGAAAGCGACGATATCATCACGGGTGATGGCGCGTACGGTTTCGGGATAACCATCATCTGGGCGAGCATACGGATGATTGCCGTAAATGATCTTGTCAAAGGCCAGGGAGGCCATGTCACCGGTATCCTGCGCGCGGATGGATAGTCCGGTTAAAAGCTGGGCTCGCAAACGCTCAATCTCTTCCGCCGGGTAGCTTGGATTTTGCAGGCAATCTGCCAGGAGCTCAAGCACCAACGGCAAATCTTCCACCAATGCGCGTCCGCTGAAACCGGAAGTGTGCGTCCCGGCTGAAAACCCCAGATGGGCGCCGACTGCTTCAAGCGCGTCGTATATTTCCTCAAAGCTGCGCTGATGAGTACCGCGCATCAGCGCTGTGGTGGCGAAATCGGCCAGCCCCAGTTTTTCATTACTATCAAACAGGCTGCCGGATTCGAAATAACCGCCCAGACTGAAGGATGGACTGTTGAAATTGGACCGTACCAACAGGGTGATGTTGTTCGGAAGTGATAGCCTGGTGATATCGTTGCTGCCTGGTAGGGATTGAAAAGCACTCATTCGTCGCCTCCATCACCATTCGGAAGGTACATTCCCACCACCCGGTGGCGGGAATTGAAAAAGGTTTGGGCGGCGCGCAGCACATCTGCCGTGGTAATTTGCGATAACCTATCCAGGTAGGTGGTAAACCAGCTGTAATCAGCGAACATTTCGGCATATCCCAGCCAGAAGGCCTGGTTTGTGATATTTTCGGTGCCATACGCAAAGATTGCGCGAGCCTGCTTAATGGCGCGGGCTATTTCATTGGGGCTGACTGGCTCGTTTTGCAGACGGGTGATCTCAGCATCCAGCCCAGCCAGGGCTTTTTCCAGGGGAGCTTCAGGGTGTGCCGTCAGGGTAAATGTATACATGAATGGGTCAATCGTCGCTGATGATCCGCCATTTACGCTGACCGCAAGTTCTTTATCTATAATTGCGCGATACAAACGCGAAGTCTTATTTGAAATGCCCCCACCCCCAAACATATTGAGGTTGCTTGGCCCTGCCAACAGGCTGTCCAGTACTGCCAGCGCAAAGAAATCAGGGTCACTGGCTGCCGGGGCGCGATAAGATACCTGAATAAATGCCGTTTCTCCTGGTCCTTCCACGTTCAGTCGGATCTCACCGGGTTGTTCCGGCTCTGGGCGTAGTAAGCGGGGTGGTGTTGCGCCTGTCGGTATCGGTTCAAAAAGCTCCTGGATGCGTGCCAGCATATTGGTAGTGTCAAAATCACCGGCAAGTGCTAAGACAGCGTTATTAGGTACATAATAAGTACGGTAATGATTGTACAGTGCTTCGCGGGTCAGGCTGTGCAGGTCAGCCATATCGCCGATCACCTCGTGATGGTAGGGGTGCACACGAAAAGCGGCGTGTTGCATGGCTTCACCCAGCAGGAAAAGTGGCTCGTTCTCGCTGCCTTCACGTTCGGAAATAATCACTGTTCGCTCAGATTCGACCTCCAGTGGGTCAAAGGTACTGTTGACCATCCGGTCGGCTTCCAGGCGCAAGGCTAGATCAATTTTTGTGGCAGGCATGGTTTCGTAATAGGTAGTCCAATCCAGGAAGGTGAAGGCATTCCACTGACCGCCTTCACGGGCGATGGCTTTATCCAGCAAGGAAGCTGGAAATTGCGAGGTGCCCTTGAACTGCATATGTTCCACCCAGTGCGATTTGCCAGTTTGGCCGGTGGTTTCATCTTTTGACCCCACCCTGTACCAGATCCATTGGCTTATCAAGGCGGCGCTGTGGATTTCCTTGAGCAATACTTTTAGCCCGTTCTTCAGTGTTACTTCGGTGCAGCCGTTCATCTACTCTCCATGATTGATCTTCAACCTGCTTTTGGATCTTATTGTTAAATTAATATTAAAGTTAGTCTATTTTTAATGGTCCCGGTGGTTATCGAGGCCGGGTTCTTGCAGCAACTTTCAGGTCCTGTATTCCGGGATAAAGGTTATTTGAAGTAAGTCGAGCACAAGAATGAAAGGTTTTGACACAGGGCTACATCTTCCGGGCGCTTGATTTGTGGTAGCAGCATATTATAGAACGGTGCAATGACTTGTTGCAAACCAGTGAATGGCTTGTGCAGCTCTGTTTGGTTGAGCGGAATATCCACTGGAACATTGATATTGATCGGTACGGTCGTATTCACCGGAACGGAAAGCTCCAAATGAACCGGCAGGTTGGTTCCAGCTGGCAGCACTATGTTTGCCACGCTGTTGATACTGACCCCACCCGTATTTAAGCGTACAGTTGCGCCGTTGATGCGGGTATCCTCGGTAAGCACCACCACCGTATTCTGACTGATAGGCAGATCGAAATTGATCGGGATGGTATCCGCTACGTTGATATTGGTCTTAATGTGTGATTGGTCCATGAAAATAAAGTTTTCATACAGACCACCAAGCAAATTACCGCCCACCATTGCTTTAAGGGTAAAAAGCTCACGCCCAACCGTCACCAGCGCCACGATCAGGATCAGGTTGGTGATTAATGAGAGAACGCTGGCAACTGTCCAAAACGCCGCCATGAATTTATTCCAATCGAAACGCTTCCCCAAACGCCGGCGTGGATCTCCTGAGTTGGGCGCGGGTGTGAACGGGGGGGGTGGGGGTGGGGGCTGCCCCCCAGGCGGCGAATTCTTGGAAGTTATCGGTATAGGGCGACTTTCCGCCATGTCTTCCGAGCTGCTTCCCCGTCCAAGTTTTCTAACCGATGTCCGCGGTACCCAGGGCGGTTGTTTAGATTGGCCGGAACGGTTGTCCTGGTTGTGGAATAATTTTCCATCTGTTCCCGCGAGATCATCGTCGTCATTATCATCTAGTCTGTTGGTCATGGTGTCTCCTGTTAATTCGAGGCCCTATTTTTAGCGGACGGATTGTATTGTGGGGTTAAATTTTTATCCGTGATCCTTCAATGGGGCTGAGTCACGGAGCTATAGAATAAATATAGCATAGATTGGAAAAAACGTGCTTCACCTCGCCAAACAATAACAAAATTGGAAGTTCGGCAAAGCGAACGCCCTGTGTGTTTTATGGAATGTGAGATAATCATTGATGCCCATGGGAAAGCTTTTTCAGGTGCTTGCCATGCGCCTATATATCACATATAGTTATTTTGAACTTATCTGATCACTTTACTTGCAAAAGGAGATCGAACGTGATTGACCAGAGTTATTATGCCGCCGTTGTTGGCGCAGGCCCGGCGGGGATGTTTGCAGCGCGTGAGATGGCGCGGAATGGCGTCAAAGTTGTCATTTTCAATCGCGATATTAAGCCGGGTGGATTGGCAGAGTATGGTATTTACCCCGATAAATTCGCCATGAAAGAAGGGTTGCGCAACCAGTTTCGACAGGTGCTCGCTACCCCCGGGGTAAGCTATTGGGGCAATATTAGCGTTGGTACTCAAGCTGACCTGAGCCTTGATGATCTGCGAGGGCTTGGTTTCCAGGCCATTCTGGTTACAGTTGGGGCACAAGGCACAAAATGGCTTGGTTTGCCCGGTGAGCATCTCACCGGTGTATACCACGCCAAGGATGTTGTCTACCACTATAACCAGCTTCCTCCGTACAGTAAGAAAAAATTTCATTTCGGTAAAAAAGTGGCGGTGGTAGGGGCGGGCAATGTCATGCTTGATATCGCCCGGTTTTCCATTCAGAAGATCAAGGCCCAAAAGGTTATTGCGGTTGTGCGCCGAGGTCCGGCAGAGGTAAAATTTGATAAAAAAGAGATGGAATATGTCATCCGTAACCTGGATCTGCGCGCCCTTGATGATGAATTCTCTCGTGTCAGCTCAGTGATGACTGCTCTTGGGCAGGATCCAACTCAGGCCCAGGCGCAAATTTTGGAGGCTTTACCCAAGGCTCAGCCATCCAGTTCTACAACTCACTTCCGTTTTGAATTTTTGTCCACTCCCACTCAAATATTGGGTGATGGTATTGTCAGTGGGCTGGAAATCGAAGATAACATCCTGGTGATCAAGGATGGCGAGGTTAAGGCGCGTGGAACAGGAAATAAGCGCATCCTGGATGTTGATTCAGTTGTGTTTGCAATTGGAGACAAGGTTGATGAAAGCTTGGGGCTGCCAGTTTCGTGGGATGAATTTTCCAAGAACCAGGAGCCGAGATTTCCACAGGAAGGTATCTCGTTTGAGACATTTGATCCGGCTCGGAAGATGGTTATCCCGGATGTGTTTGTTGCCGGTTGGTCACGGCAGGCCAGTACAGGCTTGGTGGGTTATGCTCGCAAGGATGGCACCCTGGGTTCAAGAGCAGTCATGCAATACCTTCAAACTCTCCCGAAGATCGTTCCCGATGATTCTGCGCTGACTGCGCGTTTGAAAAAACTCGGTAAACCGATTGTCACCCAGAATGATATTCGGAAATTGACCGAGATTGAGCTTGAAACAGCCCGACATCGCGGGGTGGATTTTTTCAAATTTAGCACCAACGAGGAAATGTTGGAAAAGATCATGTCGGTCGGCTAAAATCCGGCAGCAATCAAAAAAAGTGTGCGGCTGCGCTGCGCACTTTTTTGTTTTAAATCTGTGTAGACAATGTTAAGTAACTGTAAGGAACAAAAACCTAAACAAGGTGTTTCATTAAGAGTAGAAGCTGGAACAAAAACGCCGGTTTTTACGTTTCAGCAGTAACCATTTATCGTATTGTAAAAGGAGGTTGTCATGTCGTGGATTGTCGTCATTTTTGTGGCTGCTCTGGTGGGATTATTCGTTTTAATCAGCCTTCTGCCGATTCTTTCTGATGGAGCCGAAAGGGACTCTCTCATCCAGTTAAACGATTAACGCACAGGAGATACAGATACAATGCAGGGCGGTCATTTTGACTGCCCCGGCATTGCTTACTTCATCTCGATTTCGCGTTGGATAGTTTTTACCAATTCTCTGCTGCGTTTTGGCGCATCGCCCAGGTGTGAACGGTAATCCATTAATTCCATCACTTGATCTAGTGTCAAAAACCTTAAAATCTGTGTATCAACCGCCAGGTTGGCTGCCAGTGGGTTCGGTTCTCCGTTTCTGATGCTTTCCCAGGCTTGCATGGCTTGCCCCCGGATCAATTCGTGCATATCCTGCCGGCTCGCTCCAGCCTTTACCGCAGCCATCATAACTCGTTCGGTGGCTGCAAAGGGTCCATAAATCCCAAGGTTTCGTGCAAGCGCGTTTTCATCTACCTGCAATCCTGCCAGGATGCTCCGCGCTGTATTGAGCATTTCATCTGCTGCCAGGAATGCTTCTGGCAAGATCGTCCGGCGATTTGCCGAGTCGTCCAGGGTGCGTTCGAGCAGTGAATGAGCGGCATTGTCCCAAGCCACGCGCGGCAGTTGGGCCAGGTAACGCCCCAGAGAGTCGATCTTCTCTGCCTTGATGGGATTGCGTTTAAACGGCATGGCAGATGAACCTACCTGCTTGCTTCCAAAAGGTTCGCTTAATTCTCCGATGGGCGGAGATTGCAGCAGGCGCAGGTCGAAGGCCATTTTGTAAAGTGATTGCCCCATCCCAGCCAGGGCAGCCAATATGGTGTAGTCCTGTTTGCGTGGGTAGGTCTGAGATGCGACCGGGTAAAATGGGAGATTCAACTTTGCGCTTAATTGACTCTCAAAATTGGCCAGTTCGTCAATACCGATCAATTCTGCATAAGAGGCCCCCGTACCAACTGCGCCTTTAAACCCTTTGCCTTTGATCCCTATTCGTACAGTGCGCAGATTGAGCAGGTCACTCAGTAGATCTTGTGCGTATTGCGCCAATCGATAGCCAAGTGTGGATGGTTCTGCCGGTTGGATATGGGTGAATGCAATCAAAGCAGTATCCGCATACCGGTCGATGAGACTGGACAGTACGGCCAACAGGCCTCGCAGCGTTTCCAGGGTCAGGTCAAGGCTCTGTAGTAAGCGCAGCGCATCGGCATTGTCCTCTACGTCCATGGAAGTGGCTCCAAAGTGGATGATGCCTCCGCCCAGGGTGGCTTGTTCGGCAAAGGTGTGTACTTCGGCCATCAGATCGTGTTGGATTTCAGCCTCGATCTCCATTGCCCGCGGTAAATTGATATTGTTCATGTGCGCTCGAAGATCAGCGGCCTGCTCGGGACGCACCAGGCCATACTCACATTGAACTTCTGCGAGAACAACCCAAATCTTCCGCCACAACAGGCGCTTATGATGTTCGGACCAGGTTCTTCGCATTTCCGCCGAACCATAACGCCAGGAATAGGGTGATTGGTATGTAGTAAAGTCAGTCATGTGAAAACCTTATAAATAAATACGGATGAAGTCAGAAGGTTGTATAATTATTCTATCATCGGGTGAATTTTTCAGTCGATGAATTGTTCAGAAGGAATTTATTTTATGTATATTGAAGCAGAGTTTTATTCGTACGATCACGTTATTCGCGGCTATATTGACACAACACAGGAACGTTTGAGTGATTTTCTTAATCTTAAAAATGATACCTATGTCTTAATTCGCGAAGCACAAATTAACCGGTTGCTTGGAAAGGGAAAAACATCTCCCATCATGATGCCAGAAGCGCGAATGGAAAAGCATTCTATCTTGTTTGCTTATCCTATTGAACGTGATATCACCACAAAAAGCATTTATCGACGCGCCACACGTCTCATATACACGGTAGCTGTCCTCATGCCCAGTTTCGAATTGATCGGGTCGATTCATTTGACCGAGAAGCTCGATATTCGCAGAGTACTGCTCTCACGCCCGGAGGATTTTATTCCCATCACCGATGCCACTGCGGTATATTCTCTTTATCCTGCGATATCGATTTGGAGAAGCGCAATTGTCTTTAATAAAAACAAAATGATTCTGATCGGAGAACATGCACCTGTCGAACATCCTTTTGAAGCTTCGCAGGCGGGCGAATCAGCTGGATTATGATCCACAATTACGATTTTGCCGCCAGCCCTGTTTTGCAGCTGGCGGCATTTATTTTTTATGTTCAAGAATGATCTGACCTTTCGAACCCCCTTGATGAACGCTGCCGGCTCTCTGGGATTTGCTCCAGAGCCACGTAGTGCAATTTTTATGAATGGCGAAAGTAGTTGGAATAGTTTTGGGGCTTTTATTACCAACCCTGTCAGTTTGCGCCCTCGGCTTCCCAGCGCAAACCCTCAATTGATTGAATCGTCTGGATGTTTCCTTCTCCATAACGGATTACCCAACCCTGGTCTTTCTGCGGTGCTAAAGAAATATTCACGCCGCTGGGCGCAGAGTGACATTCCTATTATTGTTCATTTGATGGCGGATCGTCCGGATGAGACTGCCCGCATGGTTCGAGTTCTGGAAGGGTTGGAGAATGTTGTCGCCATTGAACTGGGCTTTGCCCCATTGTTGGCGGCAGATATCATCTTAATGGCGCTTGAAATGTCGCTGGGTGAACTGCCCCTGATCGTGAACCTGCCTTTTGATCAAGTTCTCACACTGGGTGCTCGGGTAATTCAGGCAGGCGCTGCTGCTCTTAGCCTGGCAGCCCCCCGTGGAGCCTTGCCACTCCCGCACAATTCCACCGGCGCTCCGTTAATAACCGGAAGATTGTACGGGCCCGCGCTTTTCCCCCAGTCGTTGGATCTGGTGTGTAATGCTTGCCGGCTTGGTTTGCCCGTTATAGCGGGCGTCGGCGTGTATGGTAATGATAATGCCATGCTCATGCTCAAATCTGGGGCATTGGCCATCCAGGTCGATACAGCTTTATGGCGCGGTGATTGGTTGCCCTTGCCTGGTTCTTTTTCTCTTGTTTAGAAATAAAAAACCTCGTCTCACGACGAGGTTTTGTTTTGGACTGTCAGGCTTAGATGGCCTTGACGTTCGCGGCCTGCAGACCCTTGGGGCCTTTTTCGACCGTGAATTCGACGCGCTGGCCTTCTTCGAGATTGCGGAAACCATCGCCTTGGATAGCGGAGAAGTGGACGAAGACATCCGGGCCGCCTTCGCGGGAGATGAAACCGTAGCCCTTGCTACCGTTGAACCACTTGACCGTACCGATGACACGTTCAGACATTTTTTGCCTCCTTAGAGCAAAACAACAAAAAGGGTAGAGAGTTGTGGTGCAGTAATGTCTTCGGGCGGTCATCAAAAGCGGCTCAAAGCTAATGCTTTGAGCCGTCGTTTACATCATTCCCAACGAAAACTTACTTGCATCCTACATGACAGAATATATCAGTGAAATCACTGAAAGTCAAGGTTGAAAATTAATCTGATTCACATATTCCTGCTGAACCAGTATGATTCCTCACGATTAAACCGTGCTGCATATTCCTGGGCGATCAGCGGAACGCGCTGCACAAGCGTTTCCTGTGAGTCTGGATCTGATATCCACAGGGAAAAGGTTACCACATAGCTGCCCAGGAAGTAGGCTTCTATCAGCCGTTCGTATTTTGCTGGCATGGAACAGTATTTTAAGTAGTGTTCCATGAATACGGAGTGATAAGCTGTGCGCACGTTTGACAGACAAGTGCCCAAGTCATAGGCAAAGTGCCCAAATGCTGACATCGAGAAATCGATCAGTTTGATCTTTCCATCCCCCACCAAAAAATTTCCGCGATGCAAATCACCATGGATCAGTCCATATAATGGGCGTGTCTGACCGATGTTGTGCATCTCGTTCGATAGCCACGAGATTGAATTTTGCAAGGTTTTATAATCTTGTGCAGCAATTCGCCCGTCTTCCACTGCGGGCCAAAGCGCCAGCATGGCGTTTTCAAAATAGGACAAATCTCGCCGTGGGCGAGTAAAACCTCGCGGTGGTTTCCAATGCAGGGATTGTTGGTGAAGTCGTCCCACCAATGCGCCGATTTGTGCTGCTGTTTCTTCGCTTTCCGTTTCAAGCGTCAATTGTTCGCCATCCAGCCATTTCAGCATGGTCACATTTAATCCGTCCACATCGCCGGAATATTCACCAGTGATAGTTTGCAGCGGGGGGGGCACCGGAAATCTGGCCTTTTGCAGGGCTTCAAGCCACAACATTTCCGAGTTCACCGCTGCTTTCGATGCGCCATGTTCGCCAAAAGCCGGCGTGGCGGGTGTGTGCAAACGCAGGAGGTAAGTGCCATCCTGGGCATCCACGCGGAAAGTGACATTTTCGCTGTGTTGGAGAAAGGTCACTTCTTCCGGCTTAATGGCGTAAAGTGCCAGTGCGCGGCGGGCCGTTTGCATGCGGTTATTTACGGAAAATTCAGGCATGTTTTCATTTTACTATTCATTGAAAGTATCAGGATTGTTTCTAATTTAATGGTTTATGGAGCGGGTCCGGTATCTAGCGCAATATCTATGAACGCCTTTCTTTATTTTAACCCAACTTATTCCATTGGCGATGGTACATTATTCCCATAAGATCTCCAACCAGTTAATCAGGAGGTTTGCGATAAAATTTCACATCATCTACTCTCAGAAAACAGGTATATAATTCTTTCTCATCTTGACTAATGGAGGACTCTTATATGGATATTTCACAAATCACACCGCTCTCGCTTCCAATTCTTTTGCTCAATCTGGCGAACAAATACGGCAGAAGACCACCGATAAAAAGACCGATGATAACTCTCACGTCAGCAA
>CAIMZS010000172.1 GCA_903846015.1 uncultured Anaerolineae bacterium
AGGAAGAGAGAAGATCAGAAGATGCTCTTGGAGTGAAGAATGATGTTCGATGTAGAGAAATTCTTCAAGTGCAAGGCGCAAATCCGAGAAAGAGGTGGAATCAGTCAGAGCTGATATTGAAAGATCTGGCTTATCAATAAATCGAGCTTTCTTAAGCGTTTTTTCAATGTGAGCAAGGGCCCGAACCCGCATACCAGCAAAAGCGCTCATTGCAGCGAGGTCAACTGCTCGGAATGCATCAAGACCGTGGCGGGTTTCCTTGACAACCGGAAGACAATCCCAGGCGGCATAGGGATATTCGAGCGGAATCTGCGAATTAAATCGCGATGCAGCTTCAATGATCAGACGGCGTGGGTCATCCGTTGGAGTATTAGCCGGCAGTTGAGAAAAATCGCCCCTGGAATCGCGCAGAACTGTACGGCGATTGTCAAACATGTGAGCACGGAATAACGAAAAATAATCGTAGCGATCATCTTGCCAATTGAATTTGAGCCGGCGCGCTGCATCATGAAGAGGAAGACACACCAGCCCCTGATTCGAACGTTCCTGGAGTTCATCGTAAAGAAAAGATATGATCGATTGGGAAAGGGCTGGGGTTTGAGTCAGAAGATCGATAAACGCCGGGATGGTTGCAAGGTCATCGATATGTCGTTTGAGTGTTTCAAGGAGAACTTTTTGATCATAGCGGTTGTACGAATAAAGATGAATAGGAGCATGGTCACTTTGTGCCATCTGGCGAACCGCAGAAAGCACTCCGCTAACCCACTTTTTCAGAATATTACTTTCGGATTCATCGGTGGGGGGGCCTTGGGTAATCTCAATGACTTCTTTTGAGCCGCGTGGACCGGTCACCAAGGCGCTAAGCAGATAAACTCGGTTTTGGAGATAATCCAGCTGTGCATCAAAAAAGACCTTTACCATATTGGGGTGTTCTTCATCCGAGGGAAGATTGCCAAATCCAGAACCATAAAGGAACGGGCGGCTCTCGGTCCCCTTTTGGAAATTCCATAGTGCCGCTCGTGCTCGCTGCACCAGAAATGGCAAATTCGGAGCCACCGGCCAGCGATTTCGAAGAGAGTTTAGAACCACAGAATGATTAGGATTTGGCCGCATATCATAAGAGCCGTTTAACGGCAGGAGCATTAGATCGGCCAATTGCGGGAGCGTATGGATGCCGTTCTCATTCAAGACACGCTTTTCAACAGCAGAGATCGCCGGAGTGAGAGCAAGGTCAAGCCGTTCTGCAGAATCGTACATGCAAAGTGCATTGTACAAACAGCCATCACACTTATAACCAAGATGATAAAAGACTTGTTCGAACGGCTGGGCAAGAATCTGGTTTACTCTGCAATCAGGCAGAATGGCGAGACGCTCAAGGATGGATTCGTAAGTAGGGAGATCGAACATCGGGGTATTTGGAGAAAGTGCAGGGTAGGAACCATCATCCTGGCGAGTGAGAACAGCGCCTTTGAGAGTTGCTATTTTGATGCCTGCAGAATTTGCCATTTCCTGGAGCATGTGAGCATAGACTGCAACCTGAAGCCGATGTTCTGTTTTTTCCTGGCGAGATGCTTTGATATCAGCAACCAGAATATGAAGATCGCCTTTTCGATCACGCTCAATTCTGATGGCATCAGCCCGGCCACTTGCATCGGCGGAACCGAGAGTGCCGGCCAGGGAAGCCTGCAGCAGGATTGTTGAGCCGCGAAGATTTGTTATATGGGCAAGGGTATCTTGTGGAGTAGCGTGATCCGGGAGTTCAATAACTTTTTCGCCGAGAGTGGCAATTTGAGAACCAACATTAGCTTCAAAGTCCAGACCGGCTTCTGACAAAAGCGGGGTGAGTGGCTGCAGAGTAATATCCCACTTTTTGGCAAGCCGCTTAGAGTCATCAATATTTATTCGAAAGCGAAGGTGCCGGTCGCAGTTTTCGAAATGAATGTATTGGGCAAGAGCAGTTGGATTGATGTGTTTTGGTGGCATTCTACAACCCTTTAGAATGGGAGTAGATTAGTCTATTCCCCCAATGGTTGTATTATAGCATTATGGTTTGCATATAGTGGCAATCATCACTTTTGTTAACTGCAGTTCGTTCCGCTGAACTGCCTTTCCCAAGTCTCCTGAAATTTTCATCCGAGGGAAATCAAGATATGCTCAGACTGTGAGATTTCTTATGCTATTGTGTCCCGATCGCTATATTGAATACATGATTATTGGAGTACCACGCTACCCATCACCAAATTATTCGATTTGGCGCACAGCCGGATCAACCAACCCATATCCTGACATTCTGAACCAGGACAACACAATCCAGGGAGTCAGCGCAAAAAATCCAGCAAGTGCTGGACCACTCAATCCAGTTGTGAGAGCATTGATGGTGTTTCCATAAGCGGTGATAACAAATGCCGCCCACGCCAGGCGATCGTACCCGGCGGATTTGTTCGCCGGTTGATTACGGGTGGTTAGCAGGTAAAGCGTGAAAGTGGTAAAGACCGTCAGCCACCAACCCCAGTAGTTCTGCAGTGGTACTCCGAAGAAAGCCCCGTCCACTTCCCAGACCCAGTGCTGGCCGCGAACCATCAACGGATCCATCACCACATCCCAGGATGTCATCACCAGTCCACCCACCGCAGCCAATATCAACAGACGTTTTGCCCCTTTCCATTCAGCCGGCACAAGCCATTCGGCAATCACAAATGATGGGTACATCATCATGAACCAGGCCACGGCAATCAGGTAAGGTACCAATCCCAAGAATTTTGGGCCAAGTTTTTCGGTGTAATGATATGGGCCATAAACCAGTCCAGTCGCTACCCCCCAGGCTCTCGAACAACAATGCCACCACAAAAACGAAACCCAACAGTAACAGCGCCTTTTTCCACCCCAGGCGTTGCCCAGCATGCAGCAGCCCGAAACCAAAACCGGTCAGGGTGGTGATTGGGGTCAAAACGCCCGGCACCTGTATTCCTAGAGCCAACATGAGCGTGGTGGCCAGCACGAGCAGGCCAAACAGACCCAGCAGGATAAGTATCAAGGTACGACGCATAAGATTCTCCTCACAAATGAATTAACCCAACAACGCATTGTTTTCAAAGTTAGCAATTAAAAACCGGTCTTTATACCTTTACGCAGCCTTTAAAGTTCCCCTGCACTGAGGGTAGTTTGAACAGCCCCAAAACTTTTCACCCTGGTTTGCTCCGCTTTTGGCAGTTCTGAGAATCATTTCAGTCCCACATTTTGGGCAATTCGGTGACCCATTTGCAACCTGGACAACCGTTGACTGCGGAGCCGGTGTCTCTTTTTTGCCTAAAAAAGGCTGCAGAAATGCGGCCAGATCGGTAACTGAATAAGAAAATTTCACCGGGACTCGCACCAAAGGTAATTTTGCTGCCGCAAAAACATTCTCAACAAACGCATCACGCTCTTGCCTATCCTGGCGTTGATGGCTTTTGTCGTCAAGTTCAATTCCCAAAATCGGCCGTACAGTCTTCGGGTCGCACAACAAAAAATCAACATGTTTACGATCAATCTTATTTGTGTAGATCCGATGTTTGCTATTATCACTTGACTTTGCATAAAACAAATCCCCCAAAGCTACTTTGGGACAAACCAGAACCGATTCTGAGACTGCATTCCGTAAAACAAGGTAAAAACTGAGTTCCGCTGGAGAAAGAAAATCATCACGGACCAAATAAGGGTATTCAATTTTCTCAACTGATTTATCATCACCTTTTTCCGAAAGCCAATCAGAAATGCGATCGACAATATCATCAATAGCTTCCTGGGATAATCCAATAGTTTTCAAGATCGTGCGGAGTAGAGAATATTTATCTTGTGATGTCATCTGTGATGGTTTCCTGAAAGGATAATATGAAGAAGATTTTGC
>CAIMZS010000173.1 GCA_903846015.1 uncultured Anaerolineae bacterium
CGCGGGTCGGTCGTGGTCGTGGTTGTGGTCGTGGGTTGTGGTCCGCGTGGTAGGGGCGCCGCGCCGCTGCGCCCCTACCACGTCCACGACGATTTCCGCCCCAAATAGTGACGTATGTCAATTGACGCGCGGGGCACAAATAACATATACTGAAGCTTGAAATCATCATCAGAAGTGGGACAGCTATGGCAGATTTGAGCGGATATTCATTGGGCCGCTACCACATCGTTGAACAGCTTGGCGAAGGTGGTATGGCGACCGTATACAAAGCTTACGACACAAGCCTGGAACGAGATGTAGCGGTCAAGGTTATTCGTGTTGGGCAGTTTGGCCAGGATGTCATTGATGGCATTCTCAAGCGCTTCGAGCGCGAGGCCAAAGCACTGGCTCGCCTTAACCATTCCAATATCGTGCATGTCAATGATTTTGGCAAACATAACGGCATCCCATACCTGGTGATGGATTACCTGCCCGGTGGGACGCTCAAGGGTCGAATGCGATTGCCGATGACCTGGCAGGCCGCCGCACGCTTGCTTCTTCCAGTAGCAAACGCGTTGGATTACGCCCATGAGAACAAGGTTATCCACCGCGATGTCAAACCTGCCAACATTCTGATGACCGCCAAAGGCCAGCCCATGCTGAGCGATTTTGGCATCGCTAAGATTTTGGAAACCGAAGCGGGCCAGACCCTGACTGGCACCGGCGTGGGCATTGGCACACCCGAATACATGTCCCCGGAACAGGGCCTGGGCAAGCCGGTGGATGGGCGCGCCGATATCTATTCATTGGGGATTATCTTCTACGAACTGGTGACCGGGCGCAAACCGTACGCCGCCGATACCCCCATGGCAGTTGTATTCAAACACATTACCGACCCGCTGCCCGATCCACGCAAATTTATGCCTGATCTGCCGGAGAACGTTACGCATGTTTTATTCAAAGCGCTTGCCAAAGATCCCGACGACCGCTATTTGTATGCGGAAGCCTTTGGGGCTGCGTTGGAAAAGCTGCTGAACGTCAGCCAGACAGATGCGCCTGAAGAACTTTCACATACCGTGATTGCCCCCATCATTTCACCAGTCGATACCCCGACGATGGATGTTCCCGCCAATTATTACGGCGCGACCCCGGCAATTCCCGCTCCAGCGCCGGTATCAATACCACCGCGCGTAAGCCTCGAGAAACCCGAACACAAACCATCCGGTTTATTGTGGCTTGGTGTGGGTCTGGTTGTTGCCGTTTTGGTGATTGCGCTGCTGGGCTGGGGAATGTTCTCAGGTACTGCGCCGGTCTCTCCAACCCGCACAGCCACCCAGACCGCTGCTCCAACCGCATCATTAACAGCACTGCCAACCAATACTTTGGCACCTACCAACACGCCAGCAGATACGAGCAAGCCCATGCCTACCAACACACCGGAGCCAGTCAACACAAACACAAGGAAACGCGAGCTGGATGGTATGCTGATGTTGTATATTCCTGAAGGGCCGTTTATGATGGGTAATGATTCAGTTGATGACGAAAAACCCGCTCAAAAGGTAACGCTAGGGGCATATTGGATAGACCAGACCGAAGTGACAAATAGTATGTACGCAATTTGTGTCTCGCAAGGGAAATGTCAACAACCGCAGCAATCCAGTTCCAGTACTCGATCCAAGTATTACAACAACCCGCAATATACGGATTATCCAGTGATCTTTGTAAAGTGGAATCAGGCGGAAGCCTATTGCATCTGGGCTGGGGCGAAGTTGCCGAGCGAAGCACAGTGGGAAAAAGCCGCTCGCGGTACTGACGGAAAGGAATATCCTTGGGGTGCTGGAATAAACAAGTCCTATGCTAACATTAATGGTTCCGACACAAATCGTGTGGGTGGCTTGATAAGTGGAATTAGCCCATACGGCGCTTATGATATGGCTGGGAACGTCTGGGAATGGGCCAGCAGCCTGTATCAGCCGTATCCTTACAATTCACTAGATGGACGTGAAGATTTAACATCTGTCAGCAGCCGGGTCTTGCGTGGTGGCTCGTGGAATGACGTAGAATTTGCAGCCCGTTCTGCCAAACGTGGTGGCGCCGCTCCTTTCGACTCATTCAATGATGTCGGCTTTCGATGCGCCCGCTCGCAATAATCCTGGAATACTGCGACCGGAGGAAGTCTGATTTTCTGCGAACGAAGCGAGTGCGAAGGTTTTGACTTTGCTCGTTCGTTCCCCTGCTAGTCTGAACCGCAGATTTACGCAGATTTCGATGATGACGCAGATGAAACCC
>CAIMZS010000174.1 GCA_903846015.1 uncultured Anaerolineae bacterium
CATAGTCTGAGATTTTAAATTCTCAATTGGTTGGAATTCAGCACAGGTGAACACACAGAATTTGAAACAAACCTTGCTTTATTTTTACTTACCCATTGAGCAAGCAAATTTGTTTTAATTCTGCGCCGTGTGTTTCTGGATAGCTTTGGATCTACCGGTTTGAAAAGCTGGTTTGGCGAAAACTCCGGTTCGCCAAACCAGCTCCAAATCATTTTACCGTTTTCCCTGCCGCTCCCCCTAAAAATTCATGCAAACTAAAAGTGGTTTATTGACGTCTGTCAATAAACCACTTTTCAGGAAACTAAAGCTCGCCCTTCCTTACATGCGATTGAATGGGGAAAGCGCCACAGTTTATTGAGAAAATAAACATAATGATTGGGGTATTTGAGCGTCGATGATGATTTGACCGCCTGAAATTTTCTCGTGGGCTATTTAAGATGTGTTTACTACCAGGTGCTACATCAAGAAGCCGTTTGACTCCCAGAAGTTATTGGCCAGAGCAGGTGTTGACTGGCGCACGGTTGAACTTCAAACCAGCAGCTATGAAATCAAACAGCGGCCTTCACGCCCCAGCGTTTATGATCCATAAACTGAAATTCTTGACCGCCTCAGTATTTTCGAGCCGTTTAATTAAAAACTATCGCGACTCAAGCGGAGAATCCAGCATTTTTGCACAAAAGCAAGAAATTATTAAACCGCACAGGCACAAAGTCGCCTTATTCTATGCGTAAATAGAACTGCTTACTTTTTGCTAAATTCCCTTTGCGTTCTTTGTGGTTCAGATTTGTACTTAAGCTTTTCCGGCCAGTCCGGATCAGGGTAACGAGACAACCACTTTGCGCTGCAGGGCAAGGACCTGGATTATGGTCGCGCAGACGGCGCCTACGATAACTATTATGGTGACCCCAACGTGCGGCCCAATCCCAACCTGGGCGTGCTGCAACAAGCGCCTTACTACCTGGTCAAACTGTGGCCGGGTGACCTGGGGACCAAAGGTGGCCTGGTAACAGATGAATGGGGACACGCGCTCAGACCCGATGGCAGCGTAATCGAGGGGCTGTTTGCCACCGGGAATAGTATGGCATCCGTGATGGGTAACGGCTACCCTGGAGCCGGCGCAACCATCGGCCCAGCCCTGACTTTTGGTTACCTGGCTGCACAGTTTGCGGCCAAAACAGTCACCCCCTAGGCCAGTTTGACCTGTCAGTTTCGTATAGGGTAAAATTCCCGCTATGGCGGGCAGCACCGAATCATCAGCGCTGAATAAGTGTGCACACCTGGCAGCCCGGTGCCCGATAATTCAACCAAATGAAAGGAAGTGAGATGAAAGTCACAGTTTGCCAATTGGACCCACGTTCAGAACACATCGACCAGTTTCTTCGCGAATTGAAAAAGCATGTCCAGGAACAGGCAAGCGACTTTTTGCTCTTGCCAGAAATGTGCTTCTCAGATTGGCTGGCAGACGATCGTGAGGTTGATGAAACCAGATGGAATCTCGCTGTCCAGCAGCACGACAGGCAGATCGCCAACCTGGGGCAATTGGATGCAAAAGCAGTACTCGGGACACGCCCAATTATAAATTTACAGGGCAGCCGCCGAAATGAAGCCTATATCTGGACAAAAGAATCGCAATCTACAGCCGGCGTGCACCAGAAATACTACCTTCCCGATGAAGATGGTTATTGGGAACACAGTTGGTATGACCGCGGGCCGAAAAGTTTTGAGATTGGGCGCGCATTGGGGCTGCGTTTTGGCGTTCAAATCTGCAGCGAAATGTGGTTTTTTGAATGGGCGCGGCACTATGCCGCCTCCCGGGTAGATATCCTTTGCGTACCCCGAGCGACGCCGCACAGCACCGTTGAGAAGTGGCTCGTGGGCGGGCAAGCAGCGGCTGTGTGCTCAGGCGCCTATTGTCTTTCGTCGAATCTATGGGCGCCTGTAGGGGATGGTCCGAACCTGGGCGGCCTCGGTTGGGTCATCGACCCGGAAGGCAACGTCCTTGCGAAGACGGACGCGCAGGCGCCATTCGCAACGGTCGAGATTGACCTGGCCTTTTCGCGGCAAAGCAAGTTCACCTATCCACGCTACATTTCAGAATAGCATTCGGTGGTGGAAACGTTTTTAAGTGAAGTCGATCATTCTTTGAGATGACAAAAGGATCACACTGGTGGCGAAAGTGCCAACCGGGATGTTCCGAATGAGTTACAATTACACACTGCCACGTTGTTGCATCGCTTAAAAATGAAAAAACAGTGGCACCAACAGGAATGGAACACGGAGCAAAATTAATGAATTTTTGGATGTTCAAAGCCACGCCCGAGCACTACCGCATCGACGAACGATTGCTTAACCCCTACCCCATGATTACATGGGCTGTCACCCGCTACCATGACCGCATCCAAAAAGGGGATACCGCCTTTCTCTGGCGGGCTGGCACCCCACGCGGGATTTGCGCTGTCATGACGATTGAAGCCTGCCCCTACCAACCCACCCAGGAAGAATTACACGATGGTTTTAATCTTCCGGCTGGGCTGACTGCGCCTGACCCGGATCATTGGGCAAAATGCAAGATCCTGCAGCGCTTCCCGATCATCGAATCGAGCGTCATCAAGAAAATACCCGGGCTGGAATTATTCTCCTTCTTTTCCGCCTTCCCACAAGCCATCAACTTCACACTGAACCGCCCGGAAGGCACGATCTTGCTCGAGTTTATTGAAGCGCACCAGGCCGAGTGGAAAGATAAAAAACTGGAAATTGTGCCCCCGAAGCCAGCGCCCAAACTAAAAAAACCCGCTCCGGCTGTGCGCCCGGGCATCGAAAAAAAGACCAAACCCAGCGCCCCGGCTGCGGGCCCAACCGGGTTCGATCTGCTCAAATGCGATATCTGCGGGCGCTATGTCGTGCGATCAGACACTGCCCGGCATACCCAGGAAGTCCATGACGGGCTGCCGGTAGATTGGAAAAAAGTCAGGTAATTAACGCGAGACGAAACGCAGGATACCGCTAAAGATCACTGCCCATGCCACCAGGAAAGCCAGCAGATTCATAAACAACCAGATCCAACCGGTTCTGGTTGCAAGAATGCTCTCGCGGATGTCTGCGGTCATAAACATTAACATATCGAGCATATTGGCAGCCGGGTGGGAACAAATATACAGCCCAAGCAAGATGCCAATTGACCCGTCCACCCGGCTTGAGCCGGTCAGCGCGCCCACATAAGCCATCCAGCAGATATATACAGCGCCAATCAGCAGCACCAACCCAAGCAGACCCATATTTCGCAAGATACGATTTTGAATCGATTTCGGTGTCAGCATAAAATAAAGAATACCATATACGATCACCAAATGCACCTGTATTGCCTGCCATCGCGAGCCGGCGATCTTCCGGCGTGGCGATCTCCGCACGGAACGGGTTAATCTCACAAAAAAAGCGGTTCTGAAAGAACCATTTTGTGGCAATAACACCTTTACAATTTAGTACGGGAAGGCAAAACAGATCTTCCCCTCCCCCATTCGGAGAACACAAATGGGGGAGGCTGGGAGGGGGTCGCTCGTGACACACCCGCAGTGCGGACCCCCTCCGGCCTTCGGCCACCTCCCCCAAATTGCAAAGTTCGCAATTTGGGGGAGGAAGATCCCTTTTTGGCATGATTTGCCTGTCTCCTGCCCCCATTTTCAAAGTATGAAAATGGGGGCAGGTCGGGATGGGGGTCGATTGGGCGAATCAAAATGCGCGATTATGATCCTTCCAATACCAGAGGATGGTTTTCGCCAAGATATTTAGCCAGGCTGATGTGCCGGACGTGCGGCTTAGTTCAACTAAGACAGATGCGGGGGCGCATAGAAATCTTCTTCTGACTTTCGTCCATCCCACCGCATCAATTCAAAAAGCGAGGTGTTGATTTATGCAAATTCATAAAATGACGATAGATGACTACGATGATGTTTATTGCTTATGGATAAACACTCCTGGAATGGGATTAAATAATCTTGACGATTCAAGACAAGGGATCGATAACTTTCTAAAAAGAAACCCCAATAGCTGCTTTGTAGCGATGGAAAATGCGAAGCTGATAGGTGTAATATTAAGTGGGCACGACGGACGACGAGGGTTCATCTATCATACGGCTGTTGATGTGTCTCAAAGAAATAACGGAGTTGGAAGAAAATTGGTCGAGGCTGCACTGAATGCATTACAAGAAGAAGGAATTAATAAAGTCGCGTTTGTGGTCTTCAAGAAAAACGAGATCGGAAATGCGTTTTGGGAAAAACTAGGCTTTGGCGAAAGAACCGACCTTGTTTATAGAAATAAAGGTATCAGCAATACTGAAATGATAAGGTTGGATATATAACATGCTGTCCGGGGACGGATTAAACGGGGGAAGTTACGCAGTTTCGGCTGAGATAAATGATGAAGGTGTAAGGTAGCGGTCGTTCAAAAGTGAGCGATCTTCCTGAACGGACGACAGAAATTGAACCTGGACGCATTCCTCTACACAACAACACCCCCGACTTTTCCAGCAAGCCGGGGGCACTTGTTTATGCTCAAAATGGTAGCTGGTTGTTATCAGGAACTGAAACCTTAACAGTATGCTGCGACTGGGATTGCCAGAAATTTTCGATCATCATCTTGTACGCCACGGGCACCATCCAGGCTAAGCTGGGGCTGGGATTGCCACAATTTGGCTGGCACATATTTTGACAGCAAGCCAGCCAGCAGCATTTAAATTTTGGGAAAGCTGTGCCAATAATTGCAACGGAAACGGTGAATGTCTGAATACATGTGATAATTATTATGTTTTGATTATGAATAAGTTTGAGAACGCTGATAGGAGTTCCTTCACCGCGGATATCAGAATTTTTTTTCGAAAATCCGGATTGTCTGGATTACTCCGATAAATGCTATCAAAAACTAGGTGGAACGAAGAACCTGAATAGCCGGGATCAGATAGCATGTAATGTTTTGGATTTATGTTAACCCGGCAGGCTGACCAACCTGCGCAAAGCCTTGTTAACAGCGCTACCCACAAATTCCGTTACAGGCAGCAATATTAAAACTTACCCCCATTTGGCATTGACATATTTCACCCGGGTGGTAGAATTGCGCCCATTATGCTTACTATAAAGTCGTTCCGTCGTACCCGTCGTCCGAACTCCACCTCTCTCACAAGGTAGGGTATTTGTAGCATTGGAAGACGAACGGAACGCACCGAAGCGCTAACGTAGTTCAACCAGGCGGCCCTCCTTCCAGGAGAGCCGCTTTTTCTTGCCCATCAAACATCCAGGAGATATCATGATAACGAAGACAAAACCGCAGGTAAAAAAGGTCGTACTCGCCTATTCGGGCGGATTGGATACATCGGTGATCGTGCCATGGCTCAAAGAAAACTACGGCTGCGAAGTTGTCTGCTTCTGCGCCAACGTTGGGCAAGGCGACGAAGACCTGACCCTGCTGGAGAACAAGGCGATCAACAGCGGCGCCAGCCAGTTGATCGTGCACGACATGCGCGAAGAATTCGCCGCCGATTACCTCTTCCCGATGCTCAAGGCTGGCGCAGTCTATGAGCACAAGTACCTGCTCGGCACCTCCGTGGCGCGACCGCAGATTGCCAAGCACCTGGTGGATGTCGCCCATCAGGTCGGCGCAGATGCCATCGCCCACGGCGCGACCGGCAAGGGCAACGATCAGGTACGCTTCGAACTGACTGTGATGGCGCTCGATCCGCGCCTCAAGATCATCGCCCCCTGGCGTGAATGGGACATCCGCTCACGCGAAGATGCCATCGCCTACGCGGCCAAACACAACATCCCCGTAACCGCCACCATCAAGTCGATTTACAGCCGCGACTCAAACCTGTGGCACCTTTCACACGAGGGCGGTCTGCTTGAAGATCCGTGGAACGAGCCGGAAGAGGCCATGTTCCAAATGAGCACCTCGCCGGAAAACGCCCCGGATGAGGCTCAATACATCGAGATTGAATTTGAAACCGGCAACCCGATTGCCGTCAATGGTGAAAAACTCTCTCCCGCCCGGATCGTGGAACGCCTGAACGCCATTGGCGGCGTGCATGGCATCGGGCGCGTCGATCTTGTCGAAAACCGGTTGGTAGGCATGAAGTCCCACGGCGTCTATGAGACTCCCGGCGGCACCATCCTGCTGTACGCCCACCGCGAGCTTGAATCACTGGTGCTTGACCGTGAAACCTGCCACTTTAAAGAAATGGTGGCGGTCAAATACACCGAGCTGGTCTACAACGGGCTGTGGTTCACCCCCCTGCGTGAAGCCATCGATGCCTTCGTACTGGCGACCCAGGGTCCCGTCACCGGCCTGGTGCGCCTCAAACTCTACAAAGGCAACATTATCACTGCCGGGCGCAAATCCCCATTCAGCCTTTACCGCGAAGATTTCGCC
The DNA here is from genome assembly GCA_903846015.1 of uncultured Anaerolineae bacterium. GTDB lineage: Bacteria > Chloroflexota > Anaerolineae > Anaerolineales > Villigracilaceae > UBA5195. Next base: position 6,415 of record CAIMZS010000174.1, read on the forward strand.
ACCTTTGGCGAAGAAGATGTCTACGATCAGAGCCACGCCGAGGGGTTCATCCGCCTGTTTGGCCTGAGCCTGAAGGTGCGCGCCCTGAATGGCCTGCCGATTTCCGGGCTGGACATGCCCAAACCAGATTACAGCCGCTTCAAACGCGACTAAACCCGAGGCAGATGAATGACACTTTGGGGCGGCCGCTTCAGCGGCAAACTTGATGAAACAGCCTGGGCGCTGAACACATCCCTACCGGTTGACCAGCGCATGGCCATCCAGGATGTGGACGGCAGCCTGGCTTGGGCGCATGCCCTGCTCACAGCCGGCATCCTCAGCCCGGATGAACATGTTCAGATAATCAGCGGGCTGGCTGCCATCCGGCAGGAATTTATCAGCGCGAGTTTTTCCTTCGCCGCTGGGGATGAAGACATTCACACGGCGGTCGAACGCCGCCTGCGCGAGCTGGCTGGTCCCGCGGCTGGCAAGCTGCATACCGGGCGCAGCCGTAATGACCAGGTCGCCACCGATTTTCGCATGTGGCTGTTGGCGGCCATCCCAGAATTGGATACTGCGCTGGCGCAGCTTCAGTCTGTCTTGATTGAACAGGCTGAACAGGCTGGGGAAACGCTCATTCCTGGATACACGCATTTACAACGCGCCCAACCGCTGCTGCTGGCACATTGGTGGCTCAGCCACTTCTGGCCGCTGCAGCGCGACCGCGACCGCCTGGCTGATCTGATCGAACGCGTTTCCGTCCTGCCCTTGGGCAGCGGCGCCCTGGCTGGCACCCCCATCGCAGTAGACCGTGAGGCTCTGGCAGCCGCGCTTGGCTTCAACAGCGCGGCGCCCAACAGCCTGGATGCTGTTTCAGACCGTGACTTCGCCGCCGAATTTCTGTTTTGCGCTGCCCTGAACGCTGTTCATCTCAGCAAGCTGGCCGAACAGATCGTGCTATACACCAGTGCCGAATTCGGTTTCTTTGAGCTTTCAGACGCCTTCTCTACCGGTTCCAGCCTGATGCCGCAGAAAAAGAACCCGGATGTATTTGAACTTACACGCGGCAAGGCCGGCACCCTGCTGGGACTGTTGACTGGTTTCATGGCAGTGCTCAAAGGCCTGCCTTCCAGCTACGACAAGGACCTGCAAGAAGACAAAGCGCCCGTCTTTGCCGCCGCCGATACACTGGCGATGATCCTGCCGGTTCTCTCCGGCGCGCTGGGCAGCATCACCCCACGTCCCGCGCGCATGCGCGCCGCCATCGATTCCTTCATGATGGCCACCGATCTGGCAGATTACCTGGTCGGCAAGGGCATCCCCTTTCGCGAAACCCACGCACTGGCTGGCAAAGCCGTGCGCCTGGCCGTCGACCAGGGTTTGGGCCTGGACACACTGCCGCTCGATCAATACAAAAGCCTGCACCCCGCTTTCGAAACGGATGTATATGCTTCACTCGATCCGGTCGAATCCGTCAAGCGTAGAAAATCCCTGGGCGGAACCGCTCCATCCGCCGTCCTTCACCAAATCCAACAAGCCAAAAATAAACTCAAAGGAGAGTAAAGCATGTCTACTGTTACCTGCCCCGAATGTGAAGCTGAAATCACCCTGGATTCCAATGCCGAAGTCGGCGAGATCATCGTCTGCCCCGATTGCGGTGTCGATCTGGAAATCGTATCGCTCAACCCCGCCAAAGTCGATCTTGCCCCGATGGAGCAGGAAGACTGGGGCGAGTAAAATAAAGAGAAATCATGCAGAAACGACTCAGAATTGGAGTGCTCTACTCGCGCGTGCGGGTGGAAGAAAAATGGATATTTGCCGCGATGGAAAAACGCGGCATCGATTACGACCGGCTGGATGATCGCGCCATCTCGTTTGATCTGGAAAACCCGGCCCCGTGGCGCGTCTTTGACGCCGTTCTCGAGCGCAGCATCAGCTACAACAGCGGTTTGTATGCCCTGCGCATCCTGAACGCGTTTGGCATCCCCACCGTTAATACCGCCGCCGTGGCCGAGATTTGCGGCGACAAACTGACTACCAGCGCCATGCTCGCCCGCGATGGCGTACCGCAGCCGCGCAATGTGGTGGCATTCTCCCCGGAGGCAGCCCTGGAAGCGATCGAAGCCTTTGGCTATCCAGTCGTGCTCAAACCGGTGGTTGGCTCATGGGGCCGCTTGCTGGCCAAGATCAATGACCGGGACGCCGCCGAAGCCGTGTTGGAACACAAGGCCACACTCGGCTCAGTCCAGCATTCGGTCTTCTACATCCAGGAATATATCAACAAACCCGGTCGTGACATCCGCGCCATCGTGGTGGGCGAGCGGGTGTTGACAGCCATTTATCGCAAATCCGAGCATTGGATCACCAACACTGCCCGCGGCGGCGAGGGCGAGATCTGCCCGATTACGCCCGAGATTGAAGACCTGTGCCTCAAGGCAGCTGCCGCCGTTGGCGGAGGCGTCCTGGCCGTTGACCTGGTCGAACATCCCGAAAAAGGCATGATGGTCAATGAGATCAACCACACCATGGAGTTCCACACTGCCCAACCCATCAGCGGCATCGATATCGCCGGTGAGATCGTTGAATATGTGATGGAAGCGGCAAAGCGAGTTTAGAGTTTAGATTTACCGTTACGAAACTCTAAAATCACAAATCTTTTCAGGAGTCTGCACAATATGACATCAGTTTCCATCGTGGGTGGATCCGGGTACGGAGGCGGCGAACTGCTGCGCCTGCTGCTGGGCCATCCACACGTTGAACTCGAACAAGCCACCTCGCGCACGCACCTGGGCGAATATGTCTACCAGGTGCACCCCAACCTGCGCAAACGCACACAGCTCAAATTCAGCGACCCATCCGCGCTCGAGCCTGTCGATGTGCTCTTCCTGGCGCAGCCGCACGGACAGGCCCAACATCATATCGATAACTATGCATCCCTGGCTGGCAAGATCATCGATCTGGCGGCTGATTTTCGTCTGCACAGCCCTGCTGATTATACGAAATGGTATGGCGAGCCCCATGCCGCGCCGGCCTGGTTGGATAAATTTGTCTACGGGCTGCCAGAACTGCACCGCGCCGAGATCGCCAGCGCAAACTACGTCAGCGGTGTCGGCTGCAACGCCACCGCCAGCAACCTGGCCTTGCTTCCGCTTGTCAGGGCCGGGCTGATCGATAGCGCGCAGCCAGTCATCATCGAGATCAAGGTCGGTTCATCCGAATCCGGGGCAGAGGGGAACAGCGGTTCGCTGCACGCCGAGCGCGCCAATGTCATCCGTACCTTCTCGGCCTTTGGTCACCGCCACACCGCCGAGGTGATCCAGGAATTGGGCCTCAAGGATGTTTCGCTGACCATGACCGCCGTTGACCTGGTGCGCGGGGTGCTCGCCACTGCCCACGCTCATGTCCGGCCCGGTGTGGCGAACAAGGATCTGTGGAAGGCTTATCGCGCCGTTGCCAATGAAAACCCCTTCATCCGGGTTGTCAAGGAACAGCGCGGCATCTACCGTGTGCCTGAGCCCAAAATCCTTTCAGGTTCCAATTATGCCGATCTGGGCTTCGAGCTGGATGAAAGCACGGGTCACATCGTCGCGATCTGCGCAATAGACAACCTGATGAAAGGCGCATCCGGAACAGCCGTGCAGTGTATGAACCTGATGCTGGGGCTGGATGAAACCACCGGGTTGGAATTCGCCGGTCTGCACCCAATTTAAGAGGAAACCATGACAGGGTCAATTGTTGTTGTAAAACTGGGCGGCACCGAGGGCGTCGATTTCTCAGCCATCTGCGCGGACGCAGCCGAACTGCTCAAGCAGGGCCAGAAACTGGTGCTGGTGCACGGCGGCTCATCCGAGGCCAACTCGCTCGGGCAGGCGGTCGGTATCCCGCCGCGCTTCATCACATCACCATCCGGCTACACCTCGCGCTACACCGACCGAGCCACGCTGGAGGTCTTCCTGATGGCGGTCAACGGCAAGGTCAACACTCTGCTGGTTGAGCAGCTTCAGCGCCTGGGCGTCAATGCCTTCGGGCTGAGCGGCCTGGACGGTCGTTTGCTGCTGGCTGTGCGCAAGGATTCAATCCAGAGCATCGAAAACGGCAAGCGCAAGATCATCCGAGATGATTACACCGGCAAGATCGAACAGGTCAACAGCGCCATGCTGGAAATGCTGCTGCAAGCGGGGCTTGTGCCTGTCATCGCCCCGGTCGCCGCGAGCATGCAGGGCGAAGCCCTCAATGTGGATGCCGACCGGGCCGCCGCGATGGTCGCCGCCGCGCTCAAGGCCGAGACGCTGATCCTGCTGACGGCTGTTCCAGGGTTGATGAAAAACTTCCCTGATGAAAGCTCGCTCATCCGGCAGATCAGCCCCGGGCAGCTGCCATCCGCGCTCGAAGCCGCGCAGGGACGCATGAAGAAGAAGGTACTTGGCGCCGAAGAAGCCATCAACGGCGGAGTTGCGCGGGTCATCATCGCCGACGGACGCATCCTGAACCCCATCACAAACGCCCTCAAAGGCAACGGGACGGTCATTCAATGAACGCAACAGAAATTTTCGAGATCGAATCCCGGCACACCTCCGGGTTGTACGGCAAACAGCCAATCATCTTCGTGCGCGGGCAAGGCGCCTCGCTGTGGGATATCAACGAGGTCGAGTATCTGGACTGTGCCTCAGGGCATGGCGTCGCCAACCTGGGTCACGCCCACCCGCGTGTGGCACGCGCGCTGGCGGAACAATCCACCAAATTGATCACGCTGTTCGAGACCTTTTACAACGATCAGCGCGCCGCGCTGATGCAGATCATGGGAACCCTGGTGCCCGGGCTGGAGCGGGTCTTCTTCTGCAATTCAGGGACAGAATCGGTCGAGGCCGCCATCAAGTTTGCGCGCATCTCCACCGGGCGCCCGGCCATCATCGCCGCCATGCGTGCCTTCCACGGGCGCACCTACGGCTCGCTGTCTGCCACCTACAACAAAAAATACCGTGAGGGCTTCGAGCCGCTGCTGCCGGGTTTCAGCCACGTGCCATTAAACAACATCGAAGCGCTGGAAAAGGCCATCACGGCTGAAACTGCCGCCTTCCTGGTGGAAGTGGTGCAGGGCGAGGGCGGCGTGTATGTTGCTGAAAACGAGTATATCCAGGCTGCCAGGCGCATCTGTGACGAACGCGGCGCGCTGCTGATCATCGATGAAGTCCAGAGCGGTTTTGGGCGGACCGGTAAATGGTTTGCCTTCCAACACAGCGGCATCACCCCGGACCTGGTGTGCTGCGCCAAGTCACTGGCTGGCGGTGTGCCGATGGGCGCGGTATTGATCGCGCCGTCCGTCAAGAACCTGGTTCCGGGTGTGCATGGCTCCACCTTTGGCGGCAATCCGCTGGCGTGCGCTGCGGCTGTCGCGGCGCTGACCGCCATCAAGGATGAAGACCTGCTGAACCAGGCCGCCGAAAAAGGCGCCTACCTGATCCACAAGTTGTGCGCGATCGACTCGCCGTTGATCCGCGATGTGCGCGGGCTGGGGCTGATGGTGGGCATCGAACTCAAACAAAAGGTGCAGCCGTATCTCAAGACTCTGCAAGACCGCCACGTTCTAGCGCTGAATGCCGGCATGACCGTCATCCGCCTGCTGCCTCCGCTGGTAATCACCACCCGTCAAATTGACGGTCTGGTCGAAGTTTTGCGCGAAGTGCTGACCGTCGAAACGCCGCAGGCCGAATAGATGCAGCCCGAGACCCTCACCGGGCTGGTATCCCATTACAGCCCGTCCGGCAGCGAACGCGCCGCGTCTGAATACCTGGTTGCGCGCATGCAAACGCTCGGTTTTACACACGCCTTTGTGGATGAGGCTGGCAGCGCTGTCGGCAGGATGGGCAGCGCCGGCAAACAGATTGTGCTGCTCGGTCACATCGACACCGTGCCTGGCGAGATTCCGGTGCGTATTGAGGACGGCACGCTGTACGGGCGCGGCTCGGTCGATGCCAAGGCGCCGCTGGGTTGTTTTGTGGATGCGGTGGCGCAGGTCGGTGAAATGCCGGGTTTCCAGTTTGTGGTGATTGGCGCGGTGGAGGAAGAACGCAATTCCGAAGGCGCGCGCCACATCCTGCCGTTATATCAGCCGGATTTCGCCATCATCGGCGAACCCAACCGCTGGGATCGTGTCGCCCTGGGTTACAAGGGCAGCGCCTGGGCAGATGTAACCGTGCGCAGCCAGCAGTTCCACTCGGCGCATGCCGCTGAAACTGCCTGTGAAACCGCCGTGGAGAACTGGCTAAAGCTAAAATCCTTCGCCCAGGAATTTAACAGCGGGCGCGAGAAAATCTTTGAGAAACTGCTGCTGACACTGCGGGGGATGGAATCAGGCGCGGATGGCTTTGAACAATGGGCGCGACTAAAAGTCGGCGCGCGCCTGCCGGTCGACCTGCCGCCGGGAGCCTGGTACGAAAAACTGGCCCAGCTCGTTCCCGCTGCCGAGGTGGAACCGCGCGGTTTCGCCATCCCGGCCTGGAGCTGTGAAAAGAACTCGCTGCTGGTGCGCGCCCTGTTAAGCGGCATCCGCGCCGCCGGTGGAGCGCCCGGTTTCGTCTACAAAACCGGCACATCCGACCTCAACATCGTCGCGCCGGTCTGGCGCTGCCCGGCAGCCGTCTACGGCCCTGGCGACAGCGCCCTCGACCATACCCCCGACGAACGCATCCGCCTGGACGAATACGACAAAGCGGTATCGGCACTGGCAGCCGCGCTGAAAACACTGGTCAATCTGGCACAGCAGGCTGGATAGCCCTTTTATCCTCGCTATCCTACCCGCTCTCCAAAGCCCAAGAAAAATCCCCGACCCAATTCATTACAGACTCTCTTGCAAAGAGATGGGTCTTTAGTGTTTTATCAGCGCGATTCGTACACAAAAACAAGAAATTCTTAAACCGCAAAGGCGCAAAGCAAGCTTTTATGTGCAAAAAGAACTGCTTGCTTCTTGCTTAATACCCTTTGCGCTCTTTGTGTGGTTCAATTTTGTAGTTAAGCTCTTCCGAGTTGTCCAGGTTAGAAATTAGCGTGCAAAAAAATCAATACTCGTGACGGGGTCAGGCTTTTTGGGCGATGATAGAAACATGATTGTGTGGGTACTGATCATATTCGAGATATTTGCATGAACAGTCAAATTCGGTGATCAGCCGCAAAAATTCATTGACACCGAGCGTACTGTAGTCAAAGTTCTCACCTTGAAACCCACCCGAGATTTCATCAGAGACCGAGCCACCGCCACAGGTGAATAAGACCACGCCTTTGGGGTTCAGCCCGGCGCACATTTTCTTAAGAACCGGCTTCTGCTCTGCGATGGGAAGATGAAAAGTGCTGTCCCATGCGGTAATAAGGTCATATTTTCGCGGCAATTGCCATGTACAAATGTCCCCCACGTAAAAATTCACACCCGGATGCTGCTTGCGGGCGAGAGAAATCATCTCGGCTGAAATATCCACACCCGCTGGTGTGAATCCATTTTTGATCAATTCAACAATGAAGCGCCCGCTGCTCCCACAACCGATGTCAAGCGCACTGGATTTGTTCCCAGCGAATTTAATCGCCTTTTCAAGCGCGGCAAGACCGTAGGTTGAATGCAGATGCTGCTCCTGCCACCATAAAGCGATCCGATCATAATGTGAGCCTGTTTCTTCTGGTTTCATTTTGTTGAGGCCTGTGGGTTGAATGTGTATTGTCGAAGCGCCCGTCATTGCGAGCCGCGCACTTTGCGGCGTGGCAATCTCACCATCATCTACAAATGCATCCCAGCAGACGATGCCGCCGCCCATAGGAACTGGGGCCTACTTCAAGCCACGTCGCGGAGAGCACGCTCTTCGCTATGGCCAAGGTGGAATATCCGGAAAACGGCCGCTTTTTTGGGGCGAGCCGATAGATAAAGTATAGCACTAGAAAACTTATTGAATCTTAAGATAAAATCAAACCAACCTTTCAACACAGATGGAGGAATAAAACATGCCAACTTCAACCAACAAGGCTCAAATGGTGTTTTTCTCGCATGGCGGAGGCCCCCTGCCAATCCTGGGTGAGCCCGGTCACAGAGCGATGGTAAACTTCATGAAGCAGCTTCCAACACGTCTCTCCAAACCGGATATGGTCCTGGCGATCAGCGCACATTGGGAAGAGGCGACGGCAGCGATTACCAGCGCAGAAGCACCGAAATTATTTTACGATTATTATGGGTTCCCACAGGAAGCCTATGAAATCACCTATCCCGTGCCCGGCAGCCCCGAGTTTGCCACCCGGATTGCAGAAATGCTGCACACCGAAAATATCCCCACACGCCTGGATCCAGACCGTGGTTTTGACCATGGGGTCTTTATCCCGTTGAAACTGATGTACCCGCAGGCAAATATCCCAACCGTGCAGCTTTCATTAATAAGCGGACTTAAGCCGGCAGCCCACATTGCCATTGGAAAAGCATTGCGTCCATTACTGAGCGAAAACATCCTGATCATCGCTTCAGGATCATCCTTCCACAATTTCAACGTTTTTCGCGGACAGAGCGCTGTTTCACCAAACCCGCTCAATGATGCCTTTCAAAATTGGCTGATCGAAACTTGTGTAGATCCATCCTTAACCCAGGCCCAACGCGAACAACGCCTGGTCGAGTGGGAAAAAGCGCCCTCCGCTCGTTTTTGCCACCCACGCGAAGAACATCTGATCCCGCTGCATGTCTGCTTCGGGATGTCCGAGACCCCAGCGCAGGTGATATTTGACGACCGCATCCTGGGCCTGCGGAATGTCGCATTTCTGTGGGCATAAAATTACGGATCGGCTGCCGATAACATTCTTCAAGCGTGTAATTGGTAATTAAATGAAGTCGGCAGGGTTCGAGGTCATCCAGGCTTTATTGGCAGGTAGCCGGGAGTGCAATAACGATATTCTGGTTAATATCCTTGAGCTCGATGAAAAATTCCGTATGCAGCGTTTTCGTATTGACATCACCGGCAGGGCCATTGCGAGTCTCGATCACCACAGAATATTTGACAATGTATTGACCATCCTGCGCCAGCCAATATTCTCCATCTGAAGAGACCACCTCAGCGCCAGAGTCTACCCCCAACCCATTAACCTTAAACTTGAAATGGTTGGTACTGATCCCGTTGACTACTTCATTTCCAATAAGAACAGGCTCATTCACCATCGGAAGCAGATCGAACATCGTGTACCAGCTGTTAAAAACCTCTTTCATCATTGGATCCATGTCAGATTTATTCGCCTCGCTGTCCCCCTGAGAGAAGCTGCAGTTCTTACTTCCGATCATGTACTGATCATTTGCGCTGGTCTGCGCTTCGGGGCTGTCTGCCGTGCTGGTTATGGTTTCATACTGGATGTGCGAGCTTTTCCCATCCGTTCCAGATTCGATCGTGAAGGTGTTTTGATTTTTGTCTTGAGCGGTTGGCCCGTTATAAACCATCTTTATCGTCAAGCGATAGCTATCCAGGCTGGATAGTCCCTGGCGCAGACCAATGGGTTTGGAGGGTACCGGCGTGGGCGATGGATTGAAAAGGGGCAGCAAGCCTGAGGAAGGCGCACTGGTCTCTGATGGATTCTGGCCTGGCACAGGGGTGCCTTTTGTTTGAGCAGGCTGACCAAGGGCACAGGCTACACCAGCCAATACCAGGACGGCGATTGCAAGAAGGAACTTTTGTTTGGATTGCATAATTTTCTCCAGGTAAAGATAAGATTATTTGGACTTCAGGAGTTCTACCAGGTTGAGACGATTAAGCCACCAGGCCGGCACAAATGAGCCTACCAGGGTGATGCAGGTGGCAAATATCAGACTCGAAAGAATAACACTGGCATTCGTGACGGCATTGATCGAGACTCCAGACGCATTGAACTCGGTTAATAATCCAATGGCGAGAGAACCCAGACCTGCCACCAGAAAACCCAGCAGCGAAATTGCCGCGCCCTGGGCAAATAAATAAACAACCATGCTGGCTTTTCCAAAACCGATACTCCGTAAAATTGCCATCTCACGCCTCTGCAGCCAGGCCAAACGCCACAAGATGCTCGCCAACCCAACCGCGGCAGCCACCCCCAGTGTACTGGTAACAACCAAAAGCAAATTAAAAACGGGCTGCCATTCCGCCAGCAGAGCAGCGCCACTGGCTCCTTTTTTTACAATCGAAATTCCACCTGGCAGGGTATCGCCCTCCTTGAAAGTTTCGCCATCTGGAATCAAGTATGTGGAGACATCCGCACCCCAACCCAACAAGGCCTGAGCGTCCGGCAGGGAGATCCAGGCCTCATTGCCTGCATACGTATCCGCGTCAAAGACCCCCACTATCTTGAAATCCCTGCCGCGGATCTGGATGGTATCGCCGCAGATTAGCTTGCGCAACCCCGCCAGGCGTGAGCCAATCATCGCCAGGCGGGGTTGATCGCCTTCAATCAGAGCACGCCCGGTAACCAGTTTGTAATTCTCAAAGCTGGAATAGGTCTCCAAGGGGATGCCGCGCAGCATGACGGCGTTTTCAGACGAGGAGCCAACGATGGCATGGATTTCGGGAATGACCACGCTGGCCCCGGCAGAGCGTAAATCAGCACCCACCTGGGCGGGCAGGCGGCTGCCAACTATTTCACCAAAACTACCGCTCAGTTGAACCACCAGGAAATTCCTATCATCGCCAGAGTAGCGCGCAACCAGCCCGGCATGGTAAGCTTCAATGGTAAAGAAGCTCATCAGGGGAATACCCACCGCCAGCACCATGAAGAATACCAGGCGAAATTGGTGGATTAACTCACGTAAAGCAAAACGAAAGATTATCATCGCTCTCGCAATAACGCTACAATTTGCAGATTGAACAACCTGCGCGTGGAAAACCAGGCGCTCAGCAATGTCAGGCTGAACACCAGGCCAAACCCGGTGAACGCCATTTCGGGCGTAATTTTCAGCACAAGCGGAAAACCTAAAACGAATAATGGATTGAATATCTGCTGGCTGGTCGTGTAGAGCAGCGCGGCAGCCAGCCCGACTGCATAAGCCAGCAAGCCCAGCAAGGTGAAACGAACCAGCAAAAAGCCGCGGACACTGCGCTGAGAGAAACCAATTCCCAACAATATTCCAATCTCATAACCATGTTCGGCGGTACTGAGATTAACCGCGTTGAAGACCCCGAAGGTGATACCCAGCAGGGCAACCAGGCTGGAAATTGTGATCAAGCTGCTCAGATCTTTGAGAAACTGGAGACCGCGCCGCGTGTAGTCGTCTTCAAAATAAACGGCATAAGCGCCTCCCAGGCGTGGATCGTTTTCCAGTTCAGCCCGTACAGCCTCGGGATCCACACCCGCAGACAGCAGCACAAGCAGCGACTGGTAACCACGTTGGCTGTCAAATAATTTCATGAAGGTACTGGATGGCATCCAAACCGATGCGAAGGCTGATCCGGGGGCACGAAAAATGCCTGAGATTTTAAACTGGGTGCCAAATATTTGCACGGCAGAGCCAATTTGCCAATTGTTGGTCAAGGCAATCCCTTCGCCGGCAGCGATTTGCCAGTCATCACCCGGCCAGCTTCCTCTTACCAGCGCAAGATGATAAACCGATTCCCAATCCTGCGGGTCCGATGCGCGTAATTGCACGACATGCCCGCCCAAACGGGTATGCCGGAAGTTGTTCGGGGATACCCGGCTTACCTTGCCAGGGATGAGATCCCGCGCGGCCTGGATGACTTGTGGCTGAATGGTGGCATCCGAAGCATCCAACACATCCTTTTGAATTACGATTAGATTGCGGCTGATGTTAGTGTTACTCAAGTAACTGGAAAGGGCTTCTGACAGAGCCGACAGGATAAAATAACCAGCAATCACCACCGAAAGACCGATGATACTTAACAATGTACGACTGCGACCGCGAAGAAGATCTTGAACCGATAAACGCACTGCCAGCAGCATCAGCGCTGCCTCAATTCCCCACTATGAAGTTCAAAGACCCTGTCATCCTTGCCAATCAGGGCTTCATTGTGCGTGGCGACCACAAACGTTACCCCCATGCTCTTGTTAAGGTTGTGCATCAGCAACATGACTGCTTCAGTATTGGCGATATCCAGGTCTCCGGTTGGTTCGTCGGCCATGATCAGGGCAGGTCTGCCAATAATGGCCCGGGCAATGGCTACACGCTGCTGCTCACCTCCAGATAATTCCTCGGGCTTGTGGCGCATTCGGGAAGCCAACCCCATTTGCTCAAGCAGTTCAGCCGCCACCAGGCGCGCGCGCCTGGGTTGTTCTCCCCGGGCGAGTAAAGGCAGCGTTACGTTTTCGAGCGCATCGAGGGAGGCAAGCAGGTTGTAAAATTGAAAGACAAATCCAATATTTTCACGCCGAAAACGCGTCAGCTGGTCCTCGCTGGCTTTTTCCAGCGCAAAGCCGTTTACAGAAAGCTGCCCGCTGCTTGGGCGATCCATCCCACCCAACAGGTGCAGCAAGGTGGATTTTCCGCATCCGCTCGGCCCGACCAGAAATACAAAAGCCCCGGCGCTAATTTGCAAAGATGCACCCCGCAGTGCGACTATTTTCTCCTGGCCGCGACGATAAATTTTCGTGAGTTCTTCGGCGATGATAAGCATGCTGGTTTTTTTGTATCCTGTCTATCACGATCCATTGACGTAACCAGATTCTGCGATTTGGTCGCTGCCCAGGACCGATTTCGATAAATTGCGCCAGGCATCAGCGCGTGTGACCGAGAAGCCTGGTTGTTGCCCACACAACAGCCATTCTATTGAAATATGGGCTCAGATCACCCGGTAAAGAGTTTCTGTTTGGTAATCTCAGCTATCCTACATTTATTAAATCGCCCCATCCTTTATACAATTATATACCTTTTCGAACGACTCAATGATTGTGCGGCGACCGTCGCACTTGCACTATGCTTTTGCCTGTCATTCCCGAAGAACATCGGGACAGGTGTGCGAAACCGGCGCTCTTGTTCCATGCCCGTTGCCTGTCATTGCGAAACCGGCGCACTTGCTCTACGCCGGTTGTGGCAATCTCCTCCTTGCCGGGAAGCCTTGCCGTTTGTGAGCAGATTGCCACGTCGGGAAGAGCAGCCTCCTCGCAGCAACAGCAAAAACAGGGAGGGCTGCATCGACAAGGTACTGCCGTTTAAGTTGCAATTGCCTGAAAAGTCGTCCTTTTTTGTTGGTATTGAGCGATATAATAGAAAAATTAATTTTATGGAAAATTAGAATTCTCTCTTCTCGATAAACAGGTCTTGATCATGGATGAAAAATTAATGAAATTATCCAGTTTTACCCTGTTCATGATAATTTTTTTCTTCTGCCGTACAACCGGGGGGCAGTCCGCCCAGGGTAGCCAACGCACACTGAAATTCAAATCGAAACCACTTCCCCAGATGGAATCTTAACAATAGCGATCACCCAGGGCACCCACCCAACTTCTGATTGATTTATTGATGGTGCGCGAGTGAATCCTTTACCAGGCAAGCCCAAAATGGGCAGAAACAGAATTACCAGGAAAATGACCCTGAAAACAACTGGACTTGAGTCGGCAGGCGAGGGGAAACCCTCACGAAAGCTCCATTCGTTAAGCCATTCATTTTTTCACCTATTCACAAGGAGATCGGATATGGGACAAAAAACTGGGTTATTCTTTACACTTCAAAAAACAATTTTGGTTTTATTTCTCGTTGCAGCGCTTATAACCAGCAGCAGCGGCAATGCGCAGGCTAAATCCAAAGGGCCTGAATTGTTCAGTGATGCCGGGATCGTAAAATCAGCCGGTGTTGCTCCCAATCCCGCCTCGGTCAGCCGCTCACGCATGGTTACTTTTAATGCCGGGGTCATGCTGGATAATAATGGAGAAGCCCTGGATGCTGCCAGCCTGCCGCAAATTACCTTCAACCTTTTTCCGGATGCAACATTCACCGGCCAGGTACAGAACGTCACGAAGGGCCAGACGAAAATCTGGACAGGTACCCTGCTAGATGTCAACAACGGTTTCTTCCATGTGGTAGCCGTTGACGGGGTTTACATTGCACATATTTCATCGCCCAGCGGCGTGTATGAAGTTTCATCAGCCGGCAAGGGCCTGTACAAAGTGATCCAGATCGACCAATCGAAATTCATCGATGACTACCCGGCAGAACTGCCTGTAGGACAGCCAGTCACGCGAAATGTAAGTATGCTTGGCGCCACGGACAGCGGTAAGATCATTGATGTTTTGGTTGTTTATACAGGCGCTGCCCTGTCAGGTGAAAACCCAGCCAGTGCCATTGAAGCTACCAAAGCCCTCAAGGCACGGATAGCCCTGGCGATATCAGAAACGAATACCGCCTATGCCAGTTCCGGGGTTACAACAAGGTTACGCCTTGTGCATACCGCCGAGGTGTTCTACTCCGAATCTGGGAATATTCAAACTGATCGTGACCGCCTGGCCAATCCAGCAGATGGTTACCTGGATGTGGTTCACACCATGCGGAATCAATATGGTGCCGACATGGTTTCCCTGATCACCGAAGACGGTGGGGGTTGGTGCGGTATGGCAAAAGCAATCATGGCGACCGAAGATACAGCATTCCAGGTTACTGCGCGCATCTGCGCAACGGGTAATTATTCACTGGGCCATGAATTTGCACACCTGCAGGGAGCCAGACATGATATCTATGCCGACGCTACCAACACACCTTATAACAATGGTCACGGTTACGTCCATCCTTATAGTGCTGTCCTGACGAACCACTGGCGTACCATCATGGCCTATAATGACCAATGCTCAGCTTCCTTTGGATATGACTGTACGCGGATACAGGCATTCTCCAACCCAAATAAAAAACACAATTCGGGCGCTACAGGTGTTAAAGGAAAAAGTGAAGTGTACAAGGTGCTGAATACAACCGCGAAAACGGTCGCCAATTTCCGCACTCACATCATCAGCGATAATTTTGTATCGACATTCAATAAAAATGCGGCTGGCTGGTATAACGTATATGGTAAATTCTATTACAAAGCTGGCAACCTTAATTCCACGGGTACCCCCGGTTATTTTTCTTCCGCCAAATACGCAGGTACGTATGGCGATCTCACCTATCTTGTGCGAATGAAACGAGTCGGAAATGACAGTTCATTTGCAAATTATATAACCATCCGGGGTGCTCCAACATCAGGACTCAATAATTTAAAACAATGGAATTCATCGTATATGTTTGGCTATACTAACTCCGGGTATGTTGTAGTCTTGATGATCGATCCTTCAGGAAATGCATCGTATTTAAAAGGCTGGACCGCATCCACAGCAATAAAACCTGGGGATTATAATACCCTGGTAGTAGTTGCCGTTGGGCCAGCATTGCGATATTATATAAATGACACACTTGTTTACGATGGCTCTGACGCATCCTTCGTCACCGGTGAAGCTGGTGTGAGCTTTTACCGCGGAGCGTCAAGTACCGGTGATGTCTTATTCGTTGATGTGGCTATGCTGACAAATTCACCGACAGCGGATGTGGGTACCACGACAACTGATACCCAGGGAGCAGTAGTTAAAGGAGATGTCACCGGGGTCACAGTACCCTGATTCTGTTTGCTTCTTCGATGAAAATGATCGCCAGGGAAAATACCACTTCCCTGGCGATCATTTTTTAAGCACTATACACAATCCAAATCTATTTTCTCCGAAATTCTGCTCCACACCCATCGAACCCACAACCAGTTGGGAAGAAAGTTTGCATCGGCCACTGCGCGAAGAACTGGGATTACTGCGTGAGTCAAATTGAGGTTTCAGGCCAGGTTAAATAAGCTGTCGAATAACAGGCGCGGATGTTCGAAGTCCATTCTTGACTCTTGCCCTTACTTAAAGGATAATAAATGTATTATAAGTGGTATTCAGGGAGTGACTAAACATGAAGCGACCGGATCCGCAACTGGAGCCCGAAATAGAAGAAGGCAGAAAAGAATCAGAGCGAATTCTATCTGTCCTCATTCGGATTTCCTGGGCCGCCTATCTGGCCGTGATCATCTCTGGTCTGTTTTGGGGTGATTGGGCTTTGATTAGAGCGATTGTGATCAGCGGCATTGTTCTCATTATTCCATTCTGGCTGTTCAAACGCGGTCATTTATTCGCCAGCGGTTTTGTGCTGGTTCTGACGGTGCTAATCACGGTTACATCTGTGGCGACAATTGGCATGGGAATTCGCGATGAGGCGATCTTAGCCTACCCCGTCATTCTTATTTATGCGAGTCTGGCTCTAAACCGGGTTAGTTTCAGGATATGTGTGTTGGTGACGTTTGCAGCGCTGGCCTGGCTGGTCTTTGGCGAAGCGAGTGGGTTATTTATTCCGCAACCGAGTGAAACACCAACCTGGATTGATTTTCTGGCACTAGCTGCAATCCTTTCCGTAGCGGTAGTGATAATCGATTTATTGGCGAGGAATATGCGCAAGAATCTTGAGACGGCAAGGTCTGAGATTTCGAAACGTAATCAGGCGCATGAGGCTCTGCGTGAAAGTGAAACCCATTACCGAACACTTTTAGATCAACTGCCCGATGCAGTTTTTATTCATGATTCTAATGGAAAACTCGTTGAGGTTAATAACGAAGCCTGTCATCGTCTGGGTTATTCCATAGATGAGGTATTGCAGAAACACATCCAAGAGTTCACCCAGGAAAAACCGCTCTCACAAGAACCGGGATTAGTTCATCCCACAGAACTGGGATTAGTTCAAGAAGGTTATCCCTTTGCACTGAACCAGCTGCGCGAGTACGG
>CAIMZS010000175.1 GCA_903846015.1 uncultured Anaerolineae bacterium
CGGAATTTGTCTTGTGTCGTGCTGGATTTTGAATTGTATTCGTTTTTGGATGATTGGGTTTGCCAAGCATCTAGAAATTATACACTGGTTTATGATAATTCAATTGATTGAAGGAATGGCACTGGGTACGGTAAATCGCTGATTGTGAACCCGGATTAATTTCTGTCGATTTTAAGTTTGCGCCAGTGTTCATCCACATCAGGGATTTCCCTGGCTGCGTTTCGGAGGATTTCGAAGCTGCGTTCGATCAGCATGTCGATGTGCTCAGGCGTTGTAGCAATGCCGGCATCTGCAGCCTCAATCGCTTTTACCAATGAGCCTCGCAGACCGCTTGCGCGCCGGGCCCAGATCGAATCGACTGAAAGATGTTCAAGACGACTGGTTAGGAGGCGAAGCAATTCAATTTGGGGATCTGTCATTGGTTTTCCATTATTGACAGCTAGCGGTTATCGTACTGCTACTAGCACGTCCTGCTTTGTTGAATACTTCAATTGAATAACTGATCGTTTGCCCTGAAGCAACAAAGGCAACATCCACAAAAGTTGAGGTGTTGGGTGCAAGGGTTGTAACAGCTTGCTTATCCCGGTACACTGTATAACCTTCCTCATTATTCGAGCGATCGGTCCAGACGAGATTCATGGTTATTGTGCTTCCACCACTGGCAAAATCACAAGTATAGTTATAAGCCGACCAGGCGGGAGCGGTGGGAGGAATTGATGTAGGGGTTGGTGGGGCAGCCATTGTAGGTAGCTGCAAAACACTTCCGGATGGTTTAGCCAGGTCGCCAGCAACCCAGCAAGGATCTCCTTTATTTGGGTTTTTTATCAACCAGTAGCTGCCGTTTTCAGAAACACCGATGGCTTCAGCTTTTTGTCCGTTAAGAACAACTGTAATTACATCATAGCTGGTACCAGGGCCTGATCTACAATTTGTATTTCCTTCGAACAGTATCATGGGCACAGTATAAGTTTGGGTTATGGTACTTGTAGGGGTCGGAGTTACTAACACGGTTGGAGTAAGGGTAATTATCCGGACTTGAGTGGGGATGGCTTGCAAGGTCATCGCGGCAATTGTGCTAACGATGGCATTATCAATAGTTGGTGTTGCTGGATTGGTTCTGGCCGGGATATTACAGGCTGATAGAACCATCGCGAACCATAAAAATACAGTTAGGCGTTTTGTCGTTTTCATCTTTTTCTCATGAAAGGGGGGAAAGTTCTATGAGTGCATCGTGCCGGGCGATATGGTCAAAAGTAACATGGGTAATTCCAGGTTCGCTGAAACATGGAATAATTTCAGAGTTTAGCCATGCAGATTCAATTGTATTGTTGCGGTGGCTGACGATCTTTAACCGTCGAACCTCTACTTGTTCGTCGAAGTTGCCTTGTGCAGCGGAAATACGGATCAACAAGCTGTTTTCCTTTCTCTCTGCGCGAAATTGCGTACGGGAAAAGGCATCTTGCAAATATGCGGTGGAATATCCATCATCATCAAAAAATATTCCATCAGCGGGGTATGGTGGCCAGATATGCAGTTCAAGATTGTCAAAGGCATGCCCATCAGGAATATTTTGTATGAGAGCACCCATTGGCAAAATGGTACCTCCTCGCACCAGTAGGGGCAAACGGTCTAAAGGAGCCGGATAATCAATGGTTGTATTTCCTTCCCATGATGTTTCTGTCCAAAAGTCATGCCATATGCCCTCAGGCAGCACAATTTTGCGTGAAACGGCCCCCTTTTCGACAATTGGACAGATCATAAGTGTTCCACCTAGCATGATCTGATCGTCCACGCTGCGGAAGCGAAAATCATTTTCAAATTCTATAAGAGGTGCTCGCATGATCGGAATTCCGGTTAAGTGGCTTTCGTGCGCCAAAGTATTATAGTAGGGTAGCAGTCGCATGCGTAGTTCGGTGTATTTGCGAAAGTTTGATTCCACATCTGAATTGTGCGACCATGGGAAACGGGTATTATCAATTTTTGCCGGGCGGACGAAGTAACGAGCCACCGGACTGAGAAGCGACCATTGGGCGTAGCGCATATGCGTTTCCGGGGTTGTTTTGCCCATTAATCCGAAAATATCCGCAGTCCAATACGAGAAACCAGCCAAACCAAGATTTAGCCCTGCGCGAATTCCGTGTCGGATACCTTCATAACCGGCCTGTTGGTCACCTAGAAATAAGGCTGGGAAGCGTTGGGAGCCGACCCAACCGGAACGAGCAAATATCATGTTCCGTGGTCGAAGTGGATCTCTCGTTGAGTCCGTGTGGCTGTTTTCATTTTCTGGGTTTTTGCGTTGATAGGTCGCCCGGCCATAATAGAAACCATAAATATTGTGATATTCGCGCCCGTCCATCCCGTTTGCAGAGCGTGCTTCGTCTGGAAGGTCTTCGCCATCGTCATTTTTAATAAAATCGACACCGGTTTCAAAAAGAGGTCGCAGTTTATCCTGCCACCAGGCTGCGGCAGAAGGATTGGTAAAATCGATCATTCCACCTGCGCCAAACCACCAGCGTACATTTTGATGTGCAAGAAAACCGCGATCCTTTGCTTGTTTGAATTCAATCAAGGCGCGTTCATCATCCCGTTCCAGCCCCGGTGTGATATTTTGGCCGAAAGCATTAAGCAACCACTTTTGGAAGGGTCTGTTGCGTGTATTCAAATACGAAGTTAAAATCAAGCCAAGTCGTATTCCACGGGCTTTAAGCTCATGGACCAGATCATTGGGGTTGGGAATTAATGAAGGCCTCCACTTGAAATTGTGGAACTGTTCTTACCAGTGATAATCCAAAATCACAGCATCCAGAGGAATGTTTGAATCACGATGATGTTTGACGAATTCAAGGACTTTGTCTTGATGTTCCTGGGGGTAACTTGTGGCCCATAAACCAAAACCCCAGCGGGGTGGCAGTGGTGGACGACCTGTTAGCGCAGTATAGGTGCGAAGGATTTCCTTGATAGTTGGGCCATAAATGAGAATATAATCGGCGGAAGGACCATCAGCTTCGATCAATAATTTATTTGGGGAGATGTGCCAGCGTGAACGATGGGAATTGAGCAGTAGAAAGCCGTATCCATTGCTTGAAATGAAAAAAGGCAAGCCCGAGTACGTCTGGTGGTTTTGTTGGCTGAATAGGGCGTTACGATTGTCTAGAGAAACTGTCCCTGATTTCCGCTCGAAGGCATTGAACCATTCCCCCCAACCATAAAAAGATTCGCCCGGGGAAGCGCTCAAACTTAAACGGATTCCATTGTCTATGTGTCTTTGTCCTGCATAGAAAGCAGTCTGGGAAATATCAAAATAAAAATATGGACGATGATTCTGGATGCTCAATACTGGATCTGCTTCTTCATGAAAAAAACAAAGGCCATCGCTGTTATTGGCCTTAATCAAGTTATTTTCCAAACCAAGAAAAATTTTATTGCCGCGCTTCTCGATTTCCTGGATTGGCAGAATCACATCTAGCATCCAGGGACGGTCGACTTGAGTTTCCCTGGATGGATCAAAATGGGTTACGCGAACAGCGTTTGGGGCAATGACTTCAAGTTTGGGTGAGTTTTGCATCGAATCGATATCCAACAACTGGTTTTCTTGGTCTTTTCTTTTTCGCTTTATTTGCTCTTATTCTGGCTGAATTCTTTGTGATTACGATTTTTCAGTCAGTTTAAGTTTCTGGTTCCATTCGTGAAACTCTAAGTGCTGCGAAGGGAAGTGCCTGAGTCTGAACACCCGTCTTTCCAGTATTCCAGGTGATCACGATATCTTTTTTGGCGCGTGTTATCGCTACGTAGAACAACCGCAGACGTTCACGGATGTAATCAGTTCGAGCACGCAAGGTTGCCTGGCCTTCGGCTTGCCAAAGGTACTCATTGGATGAAAGCGTATTATGCAATTGGGCTAATGCTTCCGCTTCAAGGTTGAGGCCTGCGCGGACAAACCACTTTTCAGAGATGTAACGGTCATTCGCCATTCCGGATGGGAAATCGTAATTATTGATGGAGACGAGATAAACTCTGTCCCATTCAAGCCCTTTAGCTTTGTGCATAGTTGAAACAACAACTTTTCCTCGATGGCGAGAAGGGTCGAAGCCAGAATCATCAGCACTAAACCCTAAAAACCGGCGCTCATTTTTGGCAACTATGCCCAATTCTGTGGTTAGTTCTGGAAGTCGCCAATCGGTATGGTCATTTGCTACTCGACGCAAGACTAAGGCAAGCTTATGTGCCAATGCCAGGTCAGTTGGCTCAGTAAATAAGTCTTGTGCAAGAGTCAGGATCATTTGGTCTATGGGAAGTAAAGTTGCGCCTTGCCAACGGCGAACCACTTGGCGGAATGCGTCCAACTCAACCAACATTTCTTGAGATTCGTCACCATCAAGGCTATTGAGCCAATCATTTTCGTAGTTTGGCGCCAGGAATGCCTCAACCTGGTTACATTTGCGGATCAATTCAGCATTCTGATTGTAAAACCCTTTTTGTTTCTCGTCGTCACGCCAGGCTCGGCGCCAAACCTGGTAGACCTTCGCCAATTTTGTAGCTGAAGTTGGATCTGCCAGGTAAGCAGTAACATTTCCTAAGGCGCCAGCTGCCGCACGGGTGGGTGTTGTACTGGAAAGATATTCAACATACTCAATTCCCCGCTCTTTTAATTTGTTGATGATGTCAACCCCTCGCCTGTTAGTAGGCACCAGGACAGCAATTGTTTGATCTTGATGATCGGGAAGCCAATTATTAATTGATTTGACCACCGCTTCCGCTTCTTCTTCGGGTGTGTATTTTTTACCAATTAGGTGGATCCCGGCAGGGTTGTCAGTCGGATTTGGCTGGGGATCATTGGGTCCTGTTGGCTGGATGTAAGGGACTGTCAGGGCGCTGCGACATTCTAAATTTGGATGATCTGCCTGCACCCAGGAGATGAGATTGTTTGCGAGCGCGATGATCGCTGGTTGTGAACGTCCAGAGACGGGGAGATCCTGTTTGAATTGTGCGTTTGCGATAAATTTGAGCAGATATTCTGGTTTTGCTGTTGTGAATGTTTCGAAGATTGCTTGATTTGGGTCGCCGACACGCACCCAATTTCCTGTGCTAAGTTTGCCTAAAATTTGTTCTTGCAGTAAACTGGAATCCTGAGCTTCATCTTCGAGTATGAATGGAAAACGTGTACGCAGACGCTCGAGTAGTTCAGGGGAGATGGTTAGCGCATCCAATGCTAACCGAATCAGGTCATCGAAATCAACGGCCCCCCGATATGTTAATGCGCGCTGATAGTTTGCGTAAATATCCCAACCCATTTCAGCCAGGTTCTGTGGAATTGGAACAGCATTTAACCGGATACGTAGCAAATCGGGTGTTAGGCGTTGATCTTTGGCGGTACGGATGAAAGCAACAGCCAGGTTGTTTA
Source organism: uncultured Anaerolineae bacterium (assembly GCA_903846015.1). Taxonomy (GTDB): domain Bacteria; phylum Chloroflexota; class Anaerolineae; order Anaerolineales; family Villigracilaceae; genus UBA5195. Next base: position 5,402 of record CAIMZS010000175.1, read on the forward strand.
GGGTTTCTGGCAGATGTTGGCGGCGCACCCAATCTCGTTTGTTTTCATCCATGGATGGATCCAATATTTCGTCAAGATCATAAGGATGAGCGGCAAGCCAGGCATTGGTGGCTTCTTTACGGATGAATTCTGCTTCGCGATCGTCAATGATGGTGAAACGATTATCCAATCCTACCAGGGACGGATTCTCGCGAACGATGTCGTGCGCCAATCCGTGTAGGGTGCGCACCCGGTAACCGAGGTGTGGAATCAATCCTCGCTCACGAATGAATCCGCTGATGCGTTGTGAGAAGTTGTCGACTGCAGAATTTACCAATGTAACGATGAGCACCTCCTGGTCTACGCCAAGGATGCCCGATGCAATAATCTGAGATGCAAGAGCGCTCAGAATTTGGGTCTTGCCGCTGCCCGGCACAGCAGATATTCCCAGCGTGCCATTACGGTAACGCAGGATACTGGATTGAGACGGGCGTGGAGAAAAGGGTGTGGTCATAGATTATGGCGTGAGGTTCAACCTATTTTTTTTAGTTTTATTTTCTTTTCTTTGATAAGTTGGGCGATTATCTTTCCAAACTCTTTTGAGCTATCGAAGTTAAGCATTTGAAGCGTGATATTTCCGCTTTTTGCTTTTAAACCATATGGATTAAATCCAGTGATGTCAGAATACAGAATTTTCATATCTGGCATCAGATACCTCTTTACTACGATTTCGTCGCCAAAGCGCGCTTCCCGGAATACCCTCAAAGGCAGTGTTACTGTCATTGCGCCGAAGATAAAAGCTAAAAGCCCCTGTGGGTTGGCCGACC
>CAIMZS010000176.1 GCA_903846015.1 uncultured Anaerolineae bacterium
AACAAGCGCAAAGCCTTCTTGTTCGCCATCATCGACGATCATTCGCGGTTGATCGTTAACGCACAGTTTTATCTTAACGAGCGGCTGGAGAACTTTTTGGACTGCTTCAAGAAGGCGGCGGCGATGCGCGGGTTGCCCCGGAAGCTTTATCTGGACAATGGCCCGGCGTTCCGCAGTCATCAGTTGCGTCTGTGCCTGGCTTCACTGGGCGTCGAGCTTATACATTGCAAGGCATATGTGCCACAAGGAAAAGGAAAGATCGAAAGGTGGTTTAGAACCTGCAGGCTCCGCTTCCTGCCGTTGCTTAAAAACAATCTGACGCTGGAAGGGTTAAATGGGAAACTGGAAGAATGGCTGAAAAACGACTATCAGTTTAAGATCCATGATTCCACCTGCCAGAGCCCGACGGAGCGTTTTGTAAACAAGATCGAGTTGATCCGCCAGGCACCTGGGAATCTGAATGACTACTTTCGAACAAAGATCACCCGCAAGGTCGCCGAAGACCGGACGATAAGGCTGTGGGGGAAATTCTTTGAAGCCCCGGCGGCGTTGATCGGCAAGTCGGTCGCGTTGTGCGTGGACGTGCAAAAAGAAGGCGCGGTCGAGGTCTTTTATAAAGAGCAATCATACGGGCTGCTGGCGTTGCTGGATCAGCACATAAATTCAAAAGTTCGTCGTGATACCTACGGCACCGGTAATAAGCCGCGGGATATCAAACCGCCGGAGGTTCCGGATGCCGAACCACCTAAAAGCGGTCAACTATTTTAAAACGTATCAATACAGGAGCAAAATATTATGAGCCATTACCGTGAATTCTTCGCCTTTACCAAAGAGCCCTTTGCCCAGGATGTGGCGCTCAAAGATCTGTTCCCCTTCAAGGCGCTGGAGCCGTGTGTTGAACGCTTTAAATATGTGCTGGAGACCGGAGCAGCCTGCGTGATCACCGGCGAGATCGGGTCCGGCAAATCCACGACCCTGCGGCTGTGCTCCACCAAGCTTCATCCGGCTAAATACAAAACCATCGCGCTGATCGCACACAGCGGTTCGTGGAATGAACTGCTACGGCAGATCATCCTGTCCTTCGGCGACGAATGCCGGACCAATTCCCTGGCGGTCCTGATCAGGACCGCGCGAAATCTTATCCTGGAAGTGGTCCAGAAGAAACAGGTTCCGGTGTTGTTGATCGACGAGGCGCATTTGTTACGGCCAGAGATCTTTGGGCAAATCCATACGCTGACCCAGTCTGAATATGATTCCAAATCAATTCTGCCGATGATGTTCTCGGGGCAGAACCAGCTTCTGGATAAATTGCTGTCTTACGCGGCCCGCCCGCTGGCATCCCGGATCGTTGCCAAGTCACACCTTGAGGCGCTGGCGCTTGCTGAAATGACCGCCTATCTGGATCATCATCTAAAGGTCGCCGGCGTCAATCACGGGCTTTTTGTCGAGAATACAGCCCAGGCCATCCATCAGGGGTCAGGCGGATTCCTGCGCAAGGCCAACCTCCTCGCCAGAGGCGCCCTGATGGCCGCTGCCAGGGAAAAATCACAACTGGTCACCGCCGAACACGTTCGACTGGCGGCTACCGAATTAATTTGAGATTGTTTGATTTAGCGTGAGAAAAATGGACGGATTAATGTGAGAGTCTACAGGGCATTGGGAGGGCGACACGGTTAAAGGGCCGTTGGGGGCGAAGACAGGGCTGTATACACTGACAGAGAGAACGAGCAGAGAAGAGATCATTATTAAGATCGCGCAGTCCACGCAAGAGTGCATTCAGGCGGCGATGGACGAGTTGGAAAAGAAATACGGGTATGGTTTTAGAATCAAATTTAAGTCGATAACATTTGATAATGGTGTTGAGTTTTTGGGGTGGAAGTTGTTGGAAGTGAGCGTTCTGGAATTAATTGGTCGAAGAACTACAATATACTTTGCGCATTCGTATAGTTCGTGGGAACGTGGCACAAATGAGAACCAGAACCGGATGATCCGGCGCTTTATTCCTAAAGGCACGAATATCGCGAATGTAAGTGAGGAAGAGATTCAATGGATACAGGATTGGATGAATAATTACCCTAGAAAAATCTTGGGGTACAAGACGGCTAATCAAGTGGCGAAGGAATGCTTACAGGGTTGCAGTTGGTCATGAAGCTCGGTTTTGCCGCACTATGAGTTACAATTCGCGGGCTCGCTTCGAGGCAAAGGTTTTTCTTGACAATTGC
>CAIMZS010000177.1 GCA_903846015.1 uncultured Anaerolineae bacterium
AAAAATAGCCGCCTTCTGTGGGGGGGTAAGTACCAGAAAAGACGGCTATTTGCCCATATATGGGGGCGTGTGGTGCTCCTGCGCGGACTCGAACCGCGGTTTCTAGCTCCGGAGGCTAACGCTCTATCCACTGAGCTACAGGAGCGTTAGCCTGGCCATTTGGAGTGGGCTAACGAACACAGACGCTCCTTCCTGAGTGGTTGGACTAAAGGATGTGAGCAAGCATCTGCTGAGTTATTCTACAGGCTTAGGGGGGGGCTGTCAAGCGCAAAATCTAAAGGGAGTGCGGTGCAACTTTGCGTGATCTCTTTAGTGCGGCTCGAGGTAGACCCCAGTCGCCGCTGCGAGCGGCGTTCTCCCACGCGGCAATCTCCACTTAATTGGAGAAAGCATTCGTTCCGGTTCCCACACGAGGCGATAGTCCGCGTGTTCAAAAAGTTTTATCAATGAAATTCCCAGAGAACCTGATTTAACCCAATTTTGATCATTTTCAAAGCAGCGCAAGGTTTGCTAAAGTGGGAGAACTGCTGTAAAAAATGGCATCTTTGAAGATGATCTCCCAAAAACTGCTTGCCCAACACCGGAATTTATGCTGGCGATAATGTAAAGTGGGACACCCTTCCCCAAAAAGCAAAGAGTGTCCTTATTTGCCAACTTCAGGAGATGCCGGGTTGTAGATTTTTACTGCGGCGGCTGGCGAAACGCAGCAAAGGCAGTACAAACCCGCTGAGCAGAGCGGTCAAAAGAGGCAGGATAACCAGTAAAAGGAGCAGCCCGAGGTTACGATAAGCGGCGTAGTGCTCGCTGACTAGCTTTGCCATACTGGTCAGGTTGGGAGCATGATCAACGCCCAGGATGAGCGGCACGATCATTTGGGTAAGCAGCGTAACGTCCGCCAACCCGGCTGCGAGGGCGCTTAAGTAGACCCCTGCGCTAATGACCAGTAAACCCAGCCCGGCGGAAACCCAGGCACTGTGCCGGCTGAGTTGGTTCTTCCACAGGCGAGTGCTGTTTTTCCAGACATGGCGCAGAATGCCCCCTGCATACAGTGCAGAAACCAGCGAAAACGGCAGGTAGATGCTGAAAAATAATGCGCCGGGCTGCAGCACGAAAGTCAGTACCAGTGTGAGCAGCGGCACCGCACATAATACCGCGGCGCTAAGACGTACCTGAAAATCCATCAATTGGCCGGCCGCCAGCCCACGGCGGTAAAAATGCCACCACAACCATTGACTGGCAAACATCAGCAGGAATATGGAGATGACTGGAAATGCCAGTACCGTGTCCAGCGGGTAAGCTGGAACCAGGTTATCACGGGCCATTGCCTGGGCTGACGACTGAACAAGCATTATCAGGATCGCGGTGCAGCTGACCAGGCACAATCCGGAGGTCAGCACACCGCTGACGGCCACCACCTGGTAGATAAGCGTCATCTCCGGGTCGGGAAGACCTCCGGGGCCGGCCACAAAACCGCCCAACGCGCCGAGCGCCGCACCTGCAATCATGGATGCCCACAAAGCCACCATCGTCATCCAATGGACGCTGGTCACGCTGTCCAATAAAAGCTGCGTTGACTGGGCATCGCCAGAGGCACGGTTGAGGCCAAAGTCCAACAATGGACGCGCGCCCAGGATCCCCGCAGCGGCGCCTCCAACCAGGATATAGGCCAGCAGGGCTGCGACCAATCCCGATACAGCCCCACAGGCCAATGCTCCCCAACGGGAAGTAGTGCCGCTCAAGCGAGCTGAAGCCGCCCCGGCAGCGCATAGAACGAGGCCCGCCAGGAAGACCATGCCCCAGGCCAACCCGGCGTTGGCGCGGGGCCAATCAACCAGGAAGGAAGATGGCAGATACACAGCCAGTGGAAACCACAACAACAGCGAAGCCAGCACCCCGGCGGCAAGTCCGGGTAGAACCATTTTTGCGTTCATAAGCACTCCCAACGATTGGGTAATGAGCTCATACCACCATCTCATTGTACGGCAAACCGTCTCGCCAGAACCTGACACTTTTGTTAGGTAAGAGATGTACCCATCCATTAAACAACACAACTCAACCCAGATTTGGGATAAAATACTTCTGTTGGCCTGCTCACGAGTCAAAATTATTGGATGGATGTGGCGACCTCGTTCACCAGCAGCGCGATTCGCCGCGATCCTTAAGGAATAGTCCGCATGAAAAATCAACAACCCCAGGGTTTTCTCGCCGTCCCAGCTACGGGCAGCGGGCGCGGTGTTTTGGTGCTGCACCCGTGGTGGGGACTGAACAACACAATGAAAATGTTCTGCAACCAACTTTCAGAAGCCGGTTTCATCGCCTTTGCACCTGACCTTTATCACGGCAAGCTGGCGACCGCCATCCAGGAAGCTGAAAAGTTGAGCAATGCGCTCGACGCGAAGGAAGCCAGGGCTGATATTGCCGATGCTGTGGACTTTCTCAGCGAACATGCCGCGCAAGGGGATCAGGGCCTGGCGGTGATTGGTTTTTCGCTCGGGGCCTATTTTGCGCTGGAACTTTCAGCTACCGCTTCAGATCACATTCATGCTGTCGTGGTTTTCTACGGTACCGGGCCCGACGATTACACTACATCGCGGGCGGAATACCTGGGTCACTTTGCAGAAGCAGACGAATATGAACCGGAACAAAATATTAACCACCTGGAAGCATCTTTACGCGCTGCAGGCCGCCCGGTCACATTCCTGCGCTACCCATCTACCGGGCATTGGTTCTTTGAACCTGACCGGCCTGAAGCCTACAACCAGGCCGCAGCCGCTCAGGCATGGGAACGAACTTTAACATTCTTAAAGGAAACCCTGCCGTTTAGGGCACCATGATGGATACAGAGATCATCGATATCCGAAAGCAGATTATCGATAAAATCCTTGCCAAACAGGATGACTCATTCCGGTGGGGATTCGATCAACGACAAGCCCGTGAACGCCCGGAGTATGTGTACTATTCGCCTAATTTCAAATCCACATTATGGACGCTGCTGTTGCTCGCTGACCTCAAAGCGCCGGACGACAGCCCCCATATCCACGCTGCTCTCCGGCTGATCACTGAACATTTTTATAATCCTGAACGCGGGGTTTTCTGGTTGCCAGGCGATAGTCATTTTCCGATTCCATGCCTGAACGGCAACCTGATCTACTTACACCATTATTTCAAGCTGGCCCCTTCAGACATTCTGGATAAAACCAGCCTCTTTTTCGCCACATACCAACGCTTTGACGATGGTGATTTCAAAACCCCTAAGACCTATCCATATTGTTCAAACATTTCCTGTTATGGAAAGCATACCTGTTACTGGGGGGTGACCAAACTGCTCAAAGGAATTTCGTTCATTCCCAAAGTCGAAAGAACCAAAGAAACGCAGCAGCTAATAGAAAATTGTATTGATTTTGTTTTACAGCACGAGGTGTACTTCGGGTCCCATCATAGTGATAAATTTCTTCACAGTGGAATTGACAAACTTACATTTCCCAACTTCTACAAGAGCGATTTCCTGGAAATATTATGGCTGCTGGCAAGAGAAAAAGTGCAAGACATGAAAATGACACGTTCCCTGGATTTACTGCGCTCAAAGAAGAAAAACAACGGATCCTGGGAACTTGAGAAATCCATGAATATCACCGTTTCCATCGGCCAAAAAGACTGCACCAATATCTTCATCACGGAAAGAGCAAACGAAGTGCTTGATTATTACGGGCATTGATGGAAGAAAAGGTCAATTTCATTCTTTGCCGCTCGCGCCCGTCTTGGGGCTGAATGGAGGCCTATGACTACTCAGAAAACTCAACAGAATGAACCCAGAGCCGCAGCAATCTTCGGCCTGGTAATCGCCACCGCAATCGATATTGGCTGGCTGTTCACACTCTTCCCTTATATGTCGCCGAACCCCTGGCGCTGGCCTATCGCGGTTTTGACCTGCGTCATCCAAACCACCGTTACAACGGGCGGTATCATCATCGCTGCCCGTTTACACCGGAGACTCAAGATCAACGTATGGTTCGCGATTCCTTATGGCGCAGCAGCTGGCGCACTGGTAGGAGCAGCTTCACTCGGCCTCGCCATTGGCTTTCGAACTCTTCTCGGTATGCGCATCGGCATGATTGTGATGGAGCAGGAAGCTGCTTTCCTTAATACCGCATCTGCTATGCGTCAGTTCATGGAGGGCTTCGGTGCTGGGCTGGCCTTCGGTATGGTCGGCGGGTTTATCCCTGGAGCAGTGGGTTCCCTAGTCCTCAGTATCTGGCGGCGGCATAAAGAATAGCGCACAATATAATACCCATGGCAACGCATCATGAACTCTGCGCAAAGGGCGCAAGATGAGCCAGCTCGGCCTGATATCGCTGAATGATGGCGCTGTTGCCGCTTTCATCGCCCAGTTTGAACAACTGCTGTTTTTTATGCGCCAGCTCGCCGCAGACCTGGTAAAAACGTTGGGTAGCCCGGAATTTACCACTCATCAGCCCATTCAGCCCTGCAAATGTTTGCGCGGTCGCCGAGCAAGCGGTGCGATACTGCGCTGGACTGATAATGCCGATCTGCACCTCCTGGCGCAAATGGTTGGTGATGTTGCGCTTCTCCATCCAATTGGCCCAGATGATAATCAATAACATGAAAAGGACACCCGTCCAATCCAGGAGCGAGCCAACCAGGCAGGTCAGATCACCAAAGAAGGGTATCCCTGCCAGGGTGTTATGCACCGAATGGGTGAACATTGCCAAACTCAATCCAATCAATGGCGCAATCATCCTGACCAGGCAGGAGCGGCTCATGCGCGCGGTAGCCAATCCTATACCCGTGAAAGCGGTGTAAAACGGATGCTGCCAACCAACCAACAGCACGCGCACCATCACAAGCTGAAAAAGCCCCTGCCAGCCACCCGAGTCATAACCGCGCCAGATGTACAGCACATTCTCTGTGGCAGCAAAACCCAACGCAGCGATCCCGGCGTAGACGATTCCATCCAGGATCGAATCGAATTCCCGCCGAAAAAAAAGAAAAACCAGAAGGACGGCTGTTCCTTTAAGGCCCTCTTCAATAAAAGGAGCGCTGATCGAGCCTGTGGCAATATCGCTGGCAGATTCAGAGCCGGTGAGCGTAAAGACTGTGATACCGAAAATGGTATTCAGCACGTAAGCGCCCCCGGCAGCCACCACCATTCCCCAGACAAACACGCCGATCAGCAGCGGAATCGGTTCTTTCTCATAACGATCCAACCAGTATAGGATCATGGCAAAAAAGAACATCGGTACGAACCCAAAGAAAAGTGAAGCCAAAAAAACCATACAGCCCTCCTGAAAAAAGTAATATCTTCATTGTATTGACTTTGACTGAAAAAATAAAGTCTGGTTTCCGTCAAAATCGGTGATAAACGATGAATACGGTTTTTACACGGGATAGATTTATTTCATATTGAGAATTACTGACGATTCGCTTGATTGATTATAAGCTTAATGCTAAACTGATAATATCCCAGTCTATTATGGATTTATCCTATGCCTGATAAAATTTTAATTATTGACGATGATCTCGATACACTACGCCTGGTTGGATTAATGCTGCAAAAGCAAGGTTACCAGATTATAGCGGCAGGTTCCGGCCAGCAAGGTCTTGAACTGGCATCTTCCGAAACTCCCGACCTGATCCTTTTAGATGTGATGATGCCTGGTATGGACGGTTACGAAGTGGCGCGCCGTTTGCGAGCTAACGAAAAAACCGCCCGGATCGCCATCCTGATGTTCTCTGCCAAGAGCCAATTGGATGACAAAGTCTCCGGGTTTGAGGCTGGTGCAGATGATTACATCACCAAGCCAACCCATCCGACCGAATTGCAGGCTCACGTGCGGGCATTGCTAGCGCGTTCCAACAAGGGTACCCCGGCTGTTCCTTTCGTTGTGGATGAACCAGCTTTTCTGATCGGGGTAATTGGGGCCCGAGGGGGGTTGGGTGTTACCACGGTGGCAACCAACCTGGCGGCAGCGTTAGTGAAGAAAATTTCGACAAGCCTGATCTTAGCCGAATTCCGCCCAGGGCAAGGCACGTTGTGCTATGATCTCAAGATCGAACCGGCAGACGGCTTAAACAAACTGTTAAACACCCCTTCCGCCGATATTTCTCGCAATCTGATCGAAAGCGTCCTGGTCAAACATCCCAGTGGGATAAATATCCTGGCTGCTTCCGGGCAGCCAAAAGATGCCGCGCTGCTTAACAAGGTTGAGCAGTTTGAAGTCATCATCAACCGCTTAAAATTTGCCGCACACTTTGTAATTGTAGACCTGGGCAGTGGGCTCGGGGCACTAAGCCAAAAAATTGCCCACATGTTCAATGAGTTGATTGTTGTGGCAGAACCGATGGATATTTCACTGCTGCATTCACGCGCCCTGCTGGATAACCTGGTTGAGCTTGGCATAGACAAAAACCATTTGCTCGTAGCGGTGAATTACCGTATTCGGTCAGACGCGCAGCTTTCAGTTCCGCAGGTACAGGAGCGGCTTAATTACCCGGTTGACGTGACTTTCACACCTGCCCCTGAACTGCTGCAGCAAGCTGCCCGCCGCCAGACAATGGCATGTCTGATTACCCTGGAAAGCCTGACAACCCAACAATATAGTTCCCTGGCAGCAAAGATCGAAGCACGCGCCCCGCACACCACAAAAAAATGAACACCTTTTCCAGCGAAACTCTGGATGCAATCGAATACGCCGGTGAGCTGATTGCCAAAGCTCACCATGCTATCGTCCTGACAGGCGCAGGCCTTTCAACACCATCAGGCATACCTGATTTTCGCTCAGAAGGCACCGGGTTGTGGTCACATGATGAACCGCTCGAGGTAGCTTCGCTGATCACATTTCGTACCCGACCAGAATTATTTTTTAAGTGGTTCCGCCCATTAGTCAGCCAGATTTTTTCTGCTCAGCCGAATGCGGCTCATTTGGCACTGGCCCAGTTGGAAGAACGCGGACGGCTCCACGCCATTCTGACGCAAAACATCGATATGCTGCATCATAAGTCCGGCTCAAAACGCGTTTTTGAACTTCATGGTACGCTTCGCACACTTTCGTGCACCCAATGCTACCGTAAATATGCATCCGAAGTTTACCTTGAGCCATTCATTGAGACCGGCGTCCTGCCTCACTGCCCGGATTGTCACGCTCTGCTTAAACCGGATGTCATCCTGTTTGGCGAACAGCTTCCACAACAGGTACTGACCGATGCTCAACGCGAAGCCCGTACCTGTGACCTTGTGATGGTAATCGGTTCATCCTTGGAAGTCTTACCGGTTGCCGGTCTACCGATGCAAGCCGTCGACCGGGGTGCCCACTTGATCATTGTCAATAACAGCCCCACCTATCTAAATGTTCGAGCTGATGTAGTATTCCCCCAAGAAATATCGATCATAATACCAGCAATAGCGGAACGAGTGCTTCATGATTGAAGATAGCAAAAAAAAACTTGAGCGCTACAAGCGCCTGATTGAAATCTCACGCGATCTGGCTTCCACACTGGAACTGGATCCGCTGCTTAAACGTATTGTCAATGCCGCGCGTGATATTACCGATGCGCAGGCCGCATCCATCTTGTTATATGATTCAGCCGCAAGCCAGCTTTATTTCCAGGTGGCTACCAATATGGATCCGATGATGCGTGGACTGATAGTACCAATGGACAGCATCGCCGGATGGATCCTGACCAATCGCAAGCCAGTGCGCATTGGAGATGTAAGCAAAGACAACCGCTTCTTTCAAGACGTTTCCAAAACCCTCAGCTTCAATACATATAGCTTGATGGGCGTACCGCTCATAACCAAGGATAAGGTCATTGGTGTCCTGGAGGTATTGAACAAAAATATTGGCGAATTTAACGCAACAGATGAAGATCTGCTGACCGTCATCGGTGCGCAGGCCGCCGTTGCCATCGAGAACACGCGTTTATTCCAGCAATCTGACTTGATCTCCGAATTTGTCCACGAACTGCGCACCCCGTTGGCCTCGCTCAGCACCGCCACTTATTTACTGCTGCGTCCCGAGATCTCGCATGAGCAGTCACAGCAGATCATCACCAACATCCATACCGAAACCTTGCGGCTGAACGCGCTGGCATCTGCTTTTCTCGATCTTGCCCGGCTCGAATCGGGGCGTGTCCAGTTCCAGAAATCCAGTTTTCCGATCAGGCCTCTCTTTGAGGAGTGCTGGGCGATCATGCAAACCAAGGCAAACGAAACACAAGTTTGCGTTGAGATCAACATCCCGGACGATATGCCCGATATCATCGGCGACCATGACAAATTGAAACAAGTGGTGCTAAACCTGATCAGTAATGCCGTCAAATATAACCGGCCAAACGGCAAGGTTATATTAAATGCAGGTGTGGATCCCGGCGGGTGGCAGTTCAGTGTCGAGGATACCGGTCACGGCATTCCAGAAGATGCAATGGCCAGCCTGTTCCAGAAATTTTATCGCGTCAAAGGGATGGAAACCCAGGTAGCCGGCACCGGGCTTGGGCTTTCCATTTGTAAGGGCATCATCCAGGGACATGGCGGGCGCATCGAAGTAAAAAGCAAGGTTGGCATAGGCACCGCCTTCACAGTCTTTCTTCCACGGGGATAAAACTCAGGGTTTGATCAACACTTTCAGCATGCCAGCCCTGGCTGCTGAATCAAAAGCCTGCAATGCCTGCGATAGGCTGTACTGCTCAGCGACCAACACGGTCGGATCGACCAGCTTTTGCTCCATCAGACGCAGAGCCGGTTCAAATGGTCCACAGCGTGAACCAGTCAGGTTGATTTCATCCACCACGATTGCTGACATATTAAGCGAAATATCCCCTTTGTAGGTGCTCTTCAGTACCAGGTTGCCGCGTGGCCGGACAGCCTTGCGCGCAATTTCAAACCCATCGGTCGAGCCGGTCGCTTCCACAACCACATCATAGTGCCTGGGCAGGATGGCATCTTCATCTACGAGCGCGATGCCCCGATCAGTCAACAGTTTTTTCTGGATGGCGTGACGCGCCAGGACACGCAAATTTGCACCTGTCAGCACAAGCGTTTGTGCAACCAATTGTCCAAGTCTGCCAGCACCCACCAGAAGAATGCTTTGACCAGGTTGAATGTGCACCTGCTGTTGGATTTCCAATGCAGCAGCCAGCGGTTCACAGAAGACCGCCATCTCATCCGGGACCGAATCGGGCACAGGATGCAAATTCTTGAGTGGAAGATTGACATATTCGGCAAAAACACCATCGCGAGCGATAATTCCCAGCACGCTGCGCTTCTCGCAGTGCATGGAGCGCCCATGCAAACATTGTTCACACTCCCCACAGGCAGCATTGATCTCGCCGACCACACGCGTCCCAACCGCGATTGGGGCTGACCCATCGCCAGGTGGAGAGGCGGCAAGCGAGAACCCCACTACTTCGCCCACAAATTCATGCCCGGGAATGCCGGTATAGGGGTAATAACCCCTTACCAATTCCAGATCTGTGCCGCAAATCCCTGTCAGGCGCACGCGCACCAGCACTTCGCCTTGCCTGGAGGGAGACGGAACCTCGCGCAAATCGAGGTGATTATTTTCCAGCCATACAGCTTGCATACCTTACCATCCTATTCATTCCTTCCGGTGCAGAGACCGGGACAATGCTGAACGCGATGAAATGATGCCGTTATCAGAATAATTTAATACTGTCCACTGGTCGCGCCCATTGGCTTTTGACATGTAAAGAGCCTTGTCTGCCCGCCGCAGCAATTCATCCCAACTCTCTTTACCGATGCGAATCTGCGCAATGCCGATACTGATGGTCAAGCGGATGTTCTGGTCATTTTCAAGATGGATAGTTTTTTCACGGGCAATGGTCAACAACCGGTCAGCCAGTGTAATGGCTGATTTTAAGGCGGTGGCCGGCAGCAGCAAGAGAAACTCTTCGCCTCCGTAGCGGCCTAATTTATCGGCATGCCGGATACCCTTGAGCATTTCAGCCGACATTTCAATCAGCGCCTTGTCACCTTCGGCATGACCAAAGCTGTCGTTGACATGTTTAAAATGGTCTATATCCAGCATAAAAATGGTAAACGGCTTGCGATATCGTTCGCACGCGATCACCTCACGCTGTAAATCCGCGATGATTTGTTTACGATTGGCCAAAAAGGTAAGCGCGTCGGTGTGAGAAACTTCATAAGCCTGCACCAGAACAGCTTCCAGCTCAATCTTTTTGATATCCAAAATATGCTTCAGGTTATTAATTTCACGGGTCAACCGCATAAGTTCATGATCGTGCGATTTCCCTACCGGTTGCGCAAAGAACAAGTAATTTCCATCAGGCAGGCTGGTAAGCAGGCAGTCGAAATCAAAACCTTCTTCTTCGAACAACAATTGCAGGTTGTCCCGGCAGGGCTGCAATGCCAGCATCATTTCATTAAACCGGGGTCGGCTCGCCGCTGCCAGTAGATTTGGTAATAGCCAGGCTTCGCTGGATGGGAGACGATTGAGCATCTGCCCAAATGCGGGGTTCCATTCCAACAGCACACTGCTTGAATCAATCAGTGCCACGAAGGCCTGAGTGAAATTAAGCAGGTCCGAAAGACCATTCCTTGCCAGAACATTGATGATTTGGTCCAATATTGCCAGCTCCTACAAACAGCGGTAGTCCCGATTTCCGCACGAGAATGGTCAAAATCCAGCGTTGCTACCTTGCACCCTTACGCCCAAACTGTCGTTCTAACATATCCACCGAAAGATGGATCATCGTTGGCCTGCCGTGAGGGCAGGTACGCGGTGATTCGCACTTTTCCAGGTCTAACAACAAAGCACGTTGTTCTTCAAGCGAGAGTGTTTTACCAGCTTTGACAGCCATGCGCTTGCAGACACGCGCTGCAATACGGGCTTCGATTTCGTTTTGCAATGGAGATTCATCTTCTTCAAAATCCTCCACCAGTGCTCGCAGCGCCAATGCCGGATCTGTATCTGCAAACAAGACCGGAATCGCTCGCACCTGAAAGACATTGGGACCAAAGGCTTCCACCGAAAATCCAAAATGCTGCAGAATGGGCAATTGTTCTTCTAATATCTTTGCGCCGGAGGCTGATACCTGCACAACTTGCGGCGTCAATAAGACCTGGGAGGAGATACTATGCCGGTCGCGCTGTGTCATTAACTTTTCAAAAAGTACCCGCTCATGGGCGGCATGCTGATCGATCAAGTACAGACCGTCCGGCCCTTCAGCTATCAGATAAGTTGCGCCGATCTGCCCAACGTGCCGCATAATCGGCAAATTGAACGCCGGGGCAGAAGTTTGTACCTCCTGCGAGGCAGGCTGATCCGGCAGGGACACTTCGCTTTCATCGTGGGCCAAAGCCCATTCCAACCCCGCCTGTGCCCGATTGGGGCTGACCGGAAACGAATTAGAACCTTCCGGTGAAAACTGCCTGGCGCCCCACAAGTTTTGCGGTGGAGGCATGGATGGGATCGGAGAATAAGCCAGCAAGGTGCGCCTCGAACAGCGCTGCACAAAACTAAATACACGATCCTGGCTCTTGAAGCGCACTTCCGCTTTGGCTGGGTGAACGTTGACATCCACCTCAGCCGGGTCAATTTCCAGAAAAAGAGCTGCAAGCGGGTAGCGCCCCACCATCAACAGGGTGTGATAGGATTGGAGCAGTGCCTGGCTCATGGGCGTATCAGATACCCAGCGCCCATTGATAAAGAAAGTAATTTCCTTGCGGTTGGAACGTGTCAATGATGCCGGGCTGATGAAGCCGGATAGATTGAGCCCATCTTCCTCTGCCTGCTCATCCAGAAGCTGCCGGGCTACTTCCACACCATACAGGGCAGCCAGAATGGCACGCCGATCCCCATCACCCGCGGTCTGAAAGGTGGCATTGCTGCCTTCCACCAGTCTGAAACGCACCTTTGGGTAAGCCAGCGCATATCTGGATATGATGGCATCGATAGCCCGCCGTTCAGTTGCATCCTGCTTGAGAAACTTCAACCGGGCTGGCAGATTATAAAACAAGTCTTCCACGCGCACCGTCGTCCCCACCGGCGCGCCCACCTGCTCAACCCGTCCTGCAATTCCGCCTTCCACAACCATCCTGCCGCCGGCCTGGATATCCGGAGTGCGGCTGGTAATCGTCAGCCTGGAAACCGAACCAATGGATGCCAGCGCCTCGCCGCGAAAACCGAGCGTATTGATATGAAACAGATCACTTGCGTTTTGCAGCTTGCTGGTGGCGTGGCGTTCCACCGCCAGGGGGATCTCGCCAGATGGAATGCCAGAACCATCATCAGAAATCTCGATCAGCCTTCTGCCGGCCTCCTGAATGGTTACGGTCACTGATTTCGCACCAGCATCCAATGCGTTTTCGAGCAGTTCTTTGACGACAGAGGCGGGGCGTTCAACCACTTCTCCAGCGGCAATTTGCGAAGCAACTTCTGGGGCAAGCAATCGGATTGGCATGCGCCAATTATAACCCGCGACGGATATAATCACCCTTATCCTACGTACCCTAGACAGCATATTGCTGCTGATTTTAGCAAGTTGCCTGAACCACGGATAATCGCTGAATCCCGTGCCCCGCGCACAGGCAGAACCATAAAGGTCAAAATGAAGTATTGCTCCATGCTTGTATTGATTTGTTTGTTGACTGGCTGCAGCTCTCCTGGTAGCCCATCTCCAACTGCCGCTTCACTGCCCACGCCTGTTTTAATACGCACAGCCCGCCCAACCATCAGCCCATATCCCGCGCCAACACGCGCCGCCACTATCACCCCCCTGCCAACAGCCACAACAGCATCAACCGCCACGCCCGATCCGCTCGCGTCCTACACGATCGCAGCACTTCGTTTTCGCAGTTACGGGGGAGGCGAGGTGCAGGATGCAGGGATCTTCAGCCAGAACGATACCTTTGCCCGGCATTCCATTATTTATCCCAGTGACGGTCTGAACATTTATGGCTTTATGAATATCCCATTAAGCAAGGGTACTTACCCGGTCATTATCGCAATTCATGGATATGTTGATCCGGCCCAATACGATACCCTCGATTACACCACCGGGGCCGCCGACGACCTGGCTTCCTCTGGCTACATCATTATTCATCCCAATCTGCGCAATTTTCGACCATCAGACAGCGGTGACGCCTTATTTCGGGTAGGATATGCCATCGATGTGTTAAACCTTATCGCCCTGATCAGAGAAAATGCCGGCAAGCCCGGTCTATTTGAACAGGCGGATGCCGGTCATATCGGCATCTGGAGCCATAGCATGGGCGGCGATGTTGCCCTAAAGGTAGCTGTCATCTCACGAGAAGTTCAAGCCATCTTTTTATATGCCCCGCTGAGCGGCGATGAGCAAAAAAATTCACAGTTTTTCAATTTCCTTACGGGCAGCAGCGATAATCAAAAGGAAATGTTGGCTTCGCCCATCGACTTTGCCGCCATTTCTCCATCCACCTACTATCCGGATATCACTGCGGCAATTCAAATTCATCACGGAACCGGCGATTCTGTCATCCCTGTGACCTGGTCTGAGCAAACCTGCCAGCAGTTGACCAAAGCTGGCCGCGATGTACAGTGCTATTTCTATGATGGCGCCCAGCACACCTTCGTCAGCCGTTACTTACAACAGCTCACTCCACGCATGAATGATTTTTTTGCCCATTATCTCAAAAAATGAACGGGTATAATCGCGCAGTGACAATTTCAACTTTGTTCTTTGATCTCGATGATACGCTCTACCCTGCCACCAGTGGTTTATGGGAGCAGATCAAGAATCGTATTGGTATGTATATGCTTGAGCGTGTGGGCATCCCCGCGAGCGAAGTACAAACCCTGCGCCGCCAATTATTTGAACAATACGGCACCACCCTGCGCGGCCTGCAAATAAACTACAACATTGACAGCGCTGATTTCCTGGCCTATGTCCATGCTGTGCCGCTGGCAGACTATATCAAGCCAAACCCGTATCTCGGCGCCATGATCCGCTCGCTGCCGCAACGCAAATTCATCTTCACCAATGCGGATAGCCCGCATGCCAAACGGGTGCTGCGCGTGCTTGAGCTGGAAGATTGTTTCGACGGCATCATCGATATTGTGGCTGTGCAACCATACTGCAAACCCATGCCGCCATCTTTTGAGATTGCCTTAAAAATGGCGGGAGAAATTGATCCCAAGCGCTGCGCCTTGATCGACGACATGTACCGCACCACCCGGGCTGCGCGCCAAATCGGGATGGTTGCCATCCTGTACGGCGGAACCGGATCGTATACAGACGATGACGCGGACGCCATCCTGACGGACTGGGCCGATCTGCCCAATGTTCTCGAGCGGAGAAAATAATGCACCCCGAAAAAATTTGGATCGTACTGATTATCCTGGCGGCCGTCTTGCTGGGCGCCAACCTGCTGATGATTGCTGCCGCGCGCGGCATGCGTGGTTTTAAAGGCGACATCTTTAAAAACTTTGGAGATGCCACCAATCCCTGGAAGAAAGAAGATGAAGGTCTGCGCGAACTTAACCAACGAGTGCGCGACCTGCAGGCTAAATCCACGGATAAAGAAGATTCCTGAACGCCCATTCACACTTCTTACACATTTCAAACAAAAATACGCGCCGGATTTCATGCAATATTAATCCGCCAGTGCTATACCTACATTTGATCATTTTCTGGAGGTAATCTTGAATAAAATCCTTAAATACGCCATTGGCCTGCTCTTTGCCATCGTCATCATCAGTGCTGTTTTTTCAGGTGGTTTTTTAGCCGGGCACTTTACCCAAGTCCCTGCGCTTGACAATCTTCCTTTCCTGCCGTCTGGAATTTCTGGGAATTCCCCGGCAGGGCAGGCGGGTACTCCAGCCAATCTGCAAGCCACCTTTGCCCCGTTTTGGGAAACCTGGAATCTCATCCACAATCAGTATGTTGACCAGCCCGTGGATGAAACCAAACTAATGCGTGGGGCGCTCAGCGGCATGCTGGCCTCACTCGGCGACCAACACACCTCCTACATGGACCCAACCCAGTTTACCGCGGTCAGCACTCAATTATCCGGGGTGTATGATGGCATCGGCGCTTGGGTAGACGCAAGGGGCGATTATCTTACCATCGTCAGCCCAATGCCGCATTCTCCAGCCGAAAAAGCCGGATTAAAAGCCGGAGACAAAATCTTCAAGGTGGATGGCGTGGACATGACCGGCACACCCACTGACCTGGTGTTGCAAAAGGTGCTGGGCAAAGCCGGCACCGCTGTAACCCTGACCATCCTGCGCGCTGGCCAGGATCCAATGGATATAAAGATAACACGCGAACATATCACCGTCCCAAGCGTGGAAAGTAAGATGCTGGATAACAATATTGCCTATATCCGGCTAAACACCTTCGGCGATAAGTCCACAGATGATATGATTGCCGCGATTAAGGATTTGATGGCCAAGAACCCCAAGGGTCTAATCCTGGACCTGCGCAACAATGGGGGAGGTTTGCTGACAACCGCGGTGGGAGTTTCCTCGCAGTTCATCAAGCAAGGACTGATTGTCTCCGAGAAGTACGGCGATGGCAGGGTCAATTCACAAGACGCCATCCCCGGAGGCATCGCCACCGACATTCCGATGGTTGTACTTGTAAATGAAGGTTCGGCTTCGGCCTCCGAAATTCTAGCCGGTGCTCTGCAAGATTACGGCCGCGCCAAACTGGTCGGCGTTACTACTTATGGCAAAGGCTCGGTACAGATCTTTACCCCGCTGCAGGGTGACGCGGGTGGCGTGCATCTCACTGTTGCCAAGTGGTTCACTCCCAAGAATCGCACAATCGAAAAAGCCGGTCTCACCCCGGATGTGATCGTCAAAATGACCCAGGCAGATTTCGATGCCGGGCGCGACCCGCAGCTTGACGCGGCCATCAAAGCCCTGTTAGACATGCTGAAGTAAAGTAACAACCTGAAGCCCGCTCGCGCGTAAATAACATAAGAATAAAACTGATAAAAGGAGCGACGGTTATGTTTTTCTTAAACTTTAACTACTTGATTTACATGATCCCTGCCTTCTTATTAATGGCAGCGACAAGCTGGTACGTTCGTTCGGCTTATGGAAAATGGAGCAAGGTGCGCGCGCGTTCCGGGCTGACCGGCGCCCAGGCAGCCCAACGCCTGATTTCAGCCAGCGGCTTATACGGAATTCAGATTCAGCCGATTGCAGGCGAGATGACCGATAATTACGACCCGCGCACCAAGACTCTCAATCTTTCACAGGGAGTCGGGAATACTCCTTCGGTGGCAGCGCTCGCCATCGCGGCTCACGAGCTTGGTCATGCTATGCAGGATGCCCAGGACTATGTCCCCTTGCGCTTCCGCGCGGCACTGGTTCCCGCGGTAAACATCGGTTCGAACCTGGGCTGGATCTTGATCATGATCGGCATGTTCATCGGCTGGACACAGATTGCCTGGCTGGGGATAATTGTCTTTTCGGCTGGGGCAGTGTTTTCTCTGGCTACACTTCCGGTGGAGTTTGACGCTTCAGCGCGCGCCAAACGCATGCTGGTTGATTCTAGCATCATCATGGATGAAGACGAGCGCGCAGGCGTAAACAGCGTCCTGAACGCTGCTGCGCTGACGTACGTGGCTGCTTTGGTCACATCAGTCATGCAGCTGCTGTATTACGTCAGCATGGTAAGTGGCGGACGACGCCGCAGTTAGCCTACCGATGGCTCGTAATCTCCCGCTCGCCAACCCACCCGTCCGCCAACCCAGCGCCCACGGGCTCCATCAGAAGAAGCCGCAAGGACAGGTCACCCGCGGGAAAACCGCCCCCAACCGCTTGCGCCAGGTGGATAATTTCCTACTTTTGTACGAACCAGGTCTGTTCGCGTGCAGCGACGATGCCATGTTTGTAGATCTGGGTTACGGCGCCGAAGCCATCACCACGCTGGAATCTGCCGGGCGCTTTCGCAAGCTAAACCCATTACTGCGCGTTCTGGGGGTCGAGATCGATCCGGCACGTGTGGCAGCCGCCCTGCCGTATGCAAATGCAAACACTTTTTTCAGATTGGGAGGCTTTAATCTTCCAGTCCAGCCCGGCGAAACCGTCCGAGCAGTGCGCGCCTTCAACGTCCTGCGGCAGTACGATGAAAGCGATGTGCCCCCCGCCTGGCTGCAAGTCTCGACATATGTTCAACCAGGCGGGTTGATGATCGAAGGCACCTCCAATCCGAACGGTTCCATCTGGTCCGCCAACCTGTTGCGACGCATCCCCAACAAGTTATCTTGTGATGAAGCGCCCTGGAACAAGGAAGCGCTGATCTTCTTTACCAATTTCCGCGCCGGTTTCGATCCGGCTGAATTCCAGGCCATCCTGCCCAAAAATTACATCCATCACATGGTTCCCGGCGAAACCATCTTCGAATTCTTCTCAGCATGGAAGGCGGCTGCCGCCGAAACCAGCCCTATGTCTGTGTGGGGTCCGCGCCAATGGTTTTCAGCGGCAGCCACAGCCCTTGCCCATCGCGGATATGACATAAACTTGCGCCGGAAGTGGCTCTCAAAGGGCTGGCTGATCTGGGAAAACCCGGACTGAACATGGTACTGTGATTTATTTTTATTTTTTTCGAATTGAGAGAAACCACCCCAATTGATTTTCAAATGCCTTCACTATCATCACAATCTCAGGTCAATCGCATCTAAATTGGGTGGGCGAAAACCCAATGTTGCTCATTTGCCGAGGGCGCCCTGGGCGATGAGCAACGCTTTTCGTGCTGGAACCGAGACTATGGCCATAAATGGGGCCTTCGACGAGAACAATGGCTTCTGCGCCCCATTTACAGGCGTTGTTTTCTAGCACATGCGATTTATCACCGTGCGGCTCAGGCAAAGGATAAAGAATCTCGTAAATTTATCCATGCCCGTGCAGAATCGGGTACCATGTTAACCAGTTGCATCTTCCAACGGGCTATCAATTCCCGAAAAAATCCAGGTTTATAAGAAAATAAGATGCGATTGCCCTGATCATAATCTCCATGCCTGTATGAGGTGCTTCGGAATATGCTATTATTGAGGTAACAATTAACAATTTCTTATTCTGATCGAGGATGTGTATGCCAGAGAATGTGCAGAGTGCATCTGGTTTCGTAGGGCGCAGAGTTGAGCTTGAGCAATTTGAGCAAGCCATTAAACCGGATGGAAACTTTTCGGGACTTTTATTTGGACCGGGCTCAGGGGTGCGGGCACGTGTGTTTCTAATACACGGAGTCGGTGGGATCGGTAAGACCTGGCTGGGGAGGGAATGCCTCCGGCGAGCAGCTCTGAAAAAATGGGCCACACTGGAGATCGACTGGGGCAGCCCAGAGGGTCTTCCCTCCGACCAGGCCGGACTGATGAACATGATCGCCCAGGCCCTTAAACTGCGCTTTGGCGAAAAGCTCACCCAGGATTACGAACAAATTTGCGACCGTGCCAGGCGGGTACGTGAAGGAATCCAACGCTTTCAACACGAAAACCCCACGAAATGGCGGCATTTTTCCAGCGGTGGGGTGGACACAATCCCAGATAACGATCCACTGTCACAAGGTGTGACTGCTTCAGCAGGGGATTCTGGGCAAGATTGGGCGCTTGGCACCACAGGAAAAATCATTGGCGCACGCGCTTACATCCCTACCAGGGCAGAAGACAATTTCATTGATTGGCTGATGCAAACAAACCAGATCAAGCCTGAAGATGCCCTCCTTTTTCACGACCCACACAAACAAATCGCCACAGAACTGGTAAAAATACTTCGAAAAACCGCAATACATGATCCACTTGTCATCCTGCTGGATGGCTGTCAGGCTTTACCCTATGCGCTCGAAGAGTGGTTGCGTGATGCAATTGTATGCCCGCTGGTGAAAGCTGGCCCTGCGCTCATTTTCATCCTATCAGGCCGGCAAAACCAGGCGCACGAGCGTTCAGTCAGCCTGCCTGATGGCAAAACAATCTCCGTAAAAGGCTATGCCGATCGTCTGGCCCAATCAGCACCGATCCTGTGGCCTTTGACGCGCATGAGCGACCCGGAAATTGGAGAGGTGCTTGCCCATTCAGGCCTGCCGTCCGAGACCTACCTGGTAGATTTTGTTCAATCCCGTTCTGCAGGCATCCCTTTAGCGGCCCGGCTCGTGATCCAAGTGTTGCAAAAAATGGGCGGAGATTTTGTCCGCGACCGTTTTTTCCTGTTTAATACATCCAGCTATTCTTATGACGAGATTGTTACCCAGGTGACCCGCTCGTTTTTGGATGCATGGCTGGAGGGCGAGAATATTCTCCAGCAAGTGCGTGGGCTGGCGTTGGTTCGCTCCGATGAAACCGCGCTGCAGGCGGTATTGGGACTGCCCGAAGGATACTCCACGCGGGAGACCCTGGCAAACCTGGCCCGACAAGTTAGTTTCATCGAACCAGGCGGCAAGATGCTGCCGGTCGTGCGGGAATTTATCCGCCACGAGATGCGTTTGGATTTAGCATCAGGCAAAGACGCAATCGGTGCCAGGCGTCTCGGAAAGCTGGCAACGGATGCGCTGAAACCTGTCTGGCAGGTGGTTTCAGGGGATCCGGCACCCCTGGCGGAACGCGTTGCCCTGCCGACCTGGCGTAAGTGCGCCCTGGAAATGTTAAATAATCTATGCTGGTCGGATGAGAATGGAGCGCTCCAATTTCTTGCTGCGCGAGTGATCGAGAGCCTGCTGTTCGATCAGGGTTTTGCCGCACAACTGCTGACCACAGTAGAAGAATTCACCAACCCGCCAGGCTGGTTTTCGACCAGTGGGAATCGCCTGCTTTCGTCTCTAAAAATGGTGACGGCCAGGGAAACCGGTTCTCAGAAAGAACCCGCCGGCAGGACTGTTTACGATTTCCTGTTTGAAAAATACACCGAATTGGGGTTAAACTACCAGCACAAAGCCATTTTGCACATCCTGCTGGCGCACAACCCGATTCCACCCGATCCGGCCAATTTTTCGTTAAGAAACTTACTGATCGCAGCAGGACTGTTGGAAGCGGACAGTGATCAATCGCTGCAGCAAGCTCTCGCCTACAGTTTGGCGGAGCTAGGTTGGAACCCAGGGCAGGATGGTATCACGATGCCATCACTCGGCAGTGGCCGTACTGGAACCGGCACTATCGGAGACACCGAAGATGGGCTGGCTGTCAAAAATACATCTACTGACAGCGAATCCAGCGTGGGGATGCACCAGGTGACTGGTGAAAAAACAAGTTCGATTTTGGCCGTGCTAGAACCGGCACTATCGGATGGCAATTTATTAGAACCAGAACCTCAGCCTGTTGAAAACAATGCGGCAGCATTAAACAAACTGGCCCATATTTATTATGATTCAAACAAGTTTGAAGATGCGATATCAACCTACCACCGCGCCATCCAACTAGACCCATCCAATGCCCAAGCCTGGAATGGGCTTGGCATAGTTTACAACGCCCTCAACCGGATGGATGATGGCATCGCGGCTTATCGCAAAGCGATTGAGCTTAACCCGCTGTTTGTAGCCCCCTGGAATGGACTGGGGGCCTTGTTTAACGACATCAAGAACAGCGAACAATCCATTACAGCCTATCACCGGGCGATCGAACTTGATCCAGCAGATGCAACTCCCTGGAACGGACTTGGCAACGTCTATCACGCCATTCATTGGAATGAAGATGCCATCGCCGCGTTTAATAAGGCCATCAAGCTGGAACCCCGTTTTGCTCATCCCTGGAACGGGCTTGGATATGTATATCGACATCAAAACAGGCATGAAGATGCCATCGCTGCCTTCAACAAGGCTGTTGAATTGCACCCGTTGTTCGCTCTGCCGTGGAACGGATTGGGTCTCGTTTACCGATCGATGGGCAATAACGAACAGGCCATGATCGCTTACAAGAAAGCCATCGAGATCAATCCCAGGTCTGCCATCCCCTGGAATGGGATGGGCTATATATACTTTGACTTACGCAGATTCGATGATGCCCTGGCAGCCTTCAACAAGGCTGTTGAAGTTGACTCACGATTTGCCGCTGCATGGAATGGGCTGGGGAAGGTCCACGCCACCCTCAACCAATTTTCTGAAGCGCTGAGCGCCTCTCAGAAAGCGGTTAAACTTGACCCGAGCAAGGGCTCTTATTGGCATGGGCTGGCCAATATCCATCGTGAAATGGGTTCGGTTGACGAGGCCATCCAGGCTTATCAAAAAACTGTCGAACTCGAACCTGACTACGCCAACCCGTGGTATGGGCTGGGCGCCATATATGGCATGCTCGGGCAAAGCGATCAAGCCATCCAGGCCTTTAACAGAGCAATCGAAATTGAACCGGGTTGGGCCTACCCCTGGAATGGGCTGGGCAATGTCTATCGCGACCTGGGAAAATTTGAAGAGGCCATTAACGCTTACAACAAAACTATCGGAATTAACCCAGCCTTTGCCGCAGCGTGGGTCGGTCTGGGTAACATTCATTCGGAGCGTCTGGAAGATGAAAAAGCGGTCATCGCGTTTCGCAAAGCGCTCGAACTTATCCCAAGTGATACCACCTTGCGGGATTCGTTGAATGCCGTTCTCAAACGGCTGGGCCGGGAAGATTCCGCGCCATGACCGGGATCCTGTAAAGCTAGGATGATTGTATGCCCATCTACATGATGCTTTACACTAGCGCCCTTCTTCCGAAAGCGACATAATAGCATACAGAGCAATCTGCTACGGTACCCGGTTCTGCATGGGCAATGATTGTCTAACTTGTGAGATCAGGAGCATTTAATGGCTGTAAAAGGTTGGATTGAAGTATCCGACATGTATTGCAAAGGTTGCGAGTTATGCATCAGTGCCTGTCCCCAGAATGTGCTCAGCCTGGACATGAGCAGGCTGACCCATAAAGGCTACCATCCCGCCTATATCCACAAAGATGGCTGCACAGGATGCGCAATCTGCGCGGTCATTTGCCCGGATGCGGCAATTACCGTTTATCGTGAAGTCATCAAACCCCTGCATCCAGGGATATAACATCCGCACAATAACCCGCTGTGCCTGGTTTCGGCTCTTTGGAATTTTCCGTAAAATTCGAAGTTAGCACTGACGTAATCAGTATAAAACGCAGAAATGACCTGAAAAATACGGTTTTATCCGCGTTTTCCGCGATAGTGCCCGTTCTAGCCGGGCCGCTCGTCCGCGTCCAATGGTTTTTTTACCGAGCTAATTCCCAGAGAGACCTGGTTTCAGCTCGGGAAGGAAGATATCAATGCCAAAAGAATTGATCAAAGGCAATGTAGCGATGGCAGAAGCCGCCGTGCGCGCCGGGTTGGAAGCTTATTTCGGCTATCCGATCACCCCACAGACCGAGGTGCTTGAACATCTGGCGCGGCGCATGCCCGAACTTGGGCGCGCCTTCGTCCAGGCTGAGAGCGAGGTGGCAGCCATCAATATGGTCTACGGCGCTGCCTGCACCGGGGTGCGGGTAATGAGTTCTTCTTCAAGCCCCGGTGTTTCACTAATGGGCGAGGGACTCTCCTATATCGCTGGAACTGAAATCCCGGCGGTACTGATCAACGTCATGCGCGGCGGACCCGGATTGGGGAATATTGCCCCGGCACAGAGTGACTATTACCAGGCAACGCGCGGCGGCGGTCACGGTGATTACCACCCCATTGTGCTCGCCCCCAGCTCGGTACAGGAAGCCATCGATCTGACTGTACTTTCCTTTGACCTGGCAGAAAAATACCGCAACCTGGTATTTGTCCTGGCGGATGGCTCAGTTGGCCAAATGATGGAGCCTGCCGAACTGCCTGAAATGCGCCCAGTGATCCGCAAAGAGTGGGATTGGGCGGTCAATGGCAAAGGCAGCCGCGAACGTCGGGTGCTGTCCTCCATTTACATCAATCCTCATGAAGAGGAAATCGCCAACTTCCGCATGCAAAAAACCTGGCAAAACATCCAGGCCAATGAGGTGCGTTACCGGGAATATTTCCTGGATGACGCTGAAATCGTGGTGGTGGGTTTTGGCACTGCCGGGCGGGTCGCCCTTTCAGCGGTGCGTTCAGCGCGTCAAGCCGGTATCAAAGCCGGGCTGCTGCGGCCAGTTTCACTCAGCCCCTTCCCCTTCGCCGTGCTGGATGAACTGGCAGGCAAAGCATCTTCCTTTCTGGTGGTTGAAATGAACCAGGGCCAGATGCTCACCGATGTGCAGTTGGCGGTGAAAGGGCGTATCCCAATTGAATTCTACGGCAGGCCTGGCGGGATTGTGCCCTTCCCTGAGGAAATCTTCAAAGAAATCAAGCGCATGATCAGCAACAAGTTGAGCGTGGTCTTCGATCCGCGCGTAGCCTGGCTGGAACGCATGACAAAAAAATAATCTTCGCCGTGTCTGAACCGCAGATTTACACAGATTACGAGGATGGCGCGGACTAGAGCAAAGATCGCCTCGTGCTGGCGATAGTCCCGCACGGGGCACCGGGACTATCACAGAACCGGGTAGCATGGAAAAACAATTTGAGTGATGTATCTGCAACTGGAAGAGAGAAAAAAATGCAACCAGTGTTGAAACCTGAAAATATCGTTTATGAACGCCCACGGGCCTTTACTGAAGTATCCACCCACTACTGTCCTGGCTGCACCCACGGCGTAGCGCACCGATTGATCGCCGAGGTGCTCGATGAGATGAAAATGATCGATAAAACCATCGGCGTGGCTCCGGTGGGATGTTCGGTCTTTGCCTACAACTATTTTAATACCGATTTTGTCGAAGCCGCCCACGGTCGCGCCCCGGCAATGGCAACTGGCATCAAGCGCGTACTCCATGATCGCATTGTTTTTACATACCAGGGCGATGGCGACCTGGCCTCGATCGGCATGGCTGAAATCATGCATGCCGCCGGTCGTGGCGAAAATATCACCGTCATCTTCGTCAATAACGCAATTTATGGCATGACCGGCGGGCAGATGGCGCCCACCTCCCTGCCAGGACAGAAGACCACTTCCTCGCCGCTGGGACGGGATGTGGAAATGCATGGATACCCTCTGCACATATCTGAAATGATCGGAAAAATGGATGGGGCCGGCTACGTTGTACGGCGATCCCTGCACGACCCGGCCAATATCCGCAAAGCGAAGAAGGCCATCCGGATTGCCTTTGAAACACAGCGCCGCGGGTTGGGCTTTTCGATGGTGGAACTGCTCTCCACCTGCCCAACCAACTGGGGCATTACGCCGATCGAATCGCTTCAATGGGTGGAAGATCACATGGTGCCTGTCTTTCCACTGATTGACTGCAAAATCAGCTCAGCAGTTGGCGACATGCACTTCCCCATCGCCTGATCGCAGGAGGATAAGATGCAAAAAGAGATCATTATCGCCGGATTTGGAGGCCAGGGGGTGTTGTTCGCGGGCCAGGTTTTGGCTTATGCCGCGATGGACCTGGGCAAGGAAGTCACCTGGATCCCATCCTACGGCCCAGAAATGCGCGGTGGTACAGCCAACTGCACGGTGGTAATCGGCGATGAGGAGATTGGCTCGCCGTTGGTGGAGTTTCCACCGGCAGCGATCGTGTTGAACCTGCCGTCTTATGACAAATACGAGGCGCTCATCCAGAAAGGTGGCGTGCTGGTGGTCAACGCCTCGATGGTTGACCGTGGCGCGATCCGCAATGACATCACCACTATTCTCGTGCATGCCAACGAAATTGCCGAGGAAATTGGCGATCGTAAATTGACCAACATGGTGACGGTTGGCGCACTGCTTGCCTGCCTTCCGGAAATCTCGCTGCAAGCGCTCAAAGCCGCGCTGAAGGCGCATCTGCCTACTCGCCATCACGCGCTGCTGCCTAGCAACTATGCCGCGCTTCAGCGCGGCTATGATGAAGCCATGAGCCAGATGGCTGTGGCTATTTCAGAAATCAAACCATGAACTACGAAGCGATTCAGAACCTGAGCATTCCCAAGATCGGGTTTGGAACCTGGTCGTTCGGGGGTCAGGAAAACGCCGACCCGTCAGAGGATGTACGCTCACTGGCAGCGCTGCGTTCCGCCCTGGAATTGGGGTACACCCACTTTGATACAGCCGAGTTTTATGCCGCCGGTCACTCCGAAGAATTGCTGGGGCAGGCTGTGCGCCAAATGAACCTGCCGCGTAATTCCCTGTTCATTACCACCAAGGTATCACCCGAGCATTTGAAGGGCGAAGATGTGCTGCGTTCGTGTGAAGCCAGCCTGCGCCGCCTGAAGATGGAAACCATCGATCTTTACCTGATCCACTGGCCCAAGGTGGGCATGCTGCTTGCGGATACCTTTCGCGCCCTTAACCAACTGGTCAGCACTGGCAAGGTCCGGCATCTGGGGGTTAGCAATTTCAACTTAAAACTGTTGAAACAATCTCAATCCCTTTCCGAAACCCCACTGCTGACAAACCAGGTGTCTTACAGCCTGGCGGACCACACCTGCCGGGAAAACGGAGTGCTGGCATACTGCCAGGCGAATGACATTCTTGTGACAGCATATTCGCCCGTGAAACGCCGTCACATCAAGAGCAACCAAACCCTGGCGGCGATTGCCAGGGCCAGAAATACCACACCGCAGCAGATTGCGCTGGCCTGGTTGGTGGCGCAGCCGCGTGTAATCGCCATCCCCATGTCGTTCAACCCACAGCACCAGGCTGAAAACCTGGCCGCTGCGAGTATCGATTTATCATCCGATGAAATGCAAGCGCTCAATAAAATGTGAAAACGCGCACCCAGACCATTCCACGCATCACCGAACTGCCCGTCTCTGGGACCGAGCTCGAGCCGCAGTATCACGTCCTCATCCACAACGACGATATTACCCCAATGGATTTTGTGGTTAACATCCTCTCACGCATTTTTTTCATCGTTGGACCGGATGCGGTGGATATCATGTACCTGGCGCATTTTTCGGGAGCGGCTTATGTTCAGACCCTGCCAAAGAACGAGGCGCAAAGCCGCGTTGGCAAGGCTCATTTTGCCGCCGGGCTGGAAGGTTATCCCCTGCGCTTCACAATTGAACCCGAGTAGCCCTTCCTGGAGCATCTTCTCGCACTATTATCTGAACCGCAGATTATCGCTGATTGCGAGGATGGCGCAGATTAGAGCAAGACTCAACCGCCCCGTGCAGAAACCGGCACTATCGCAGAAC
>CAIMZS010000178.1 GCA_903846015.1 uncultured Anaerolineae bacterium
CTGCGCCCCTACTCTTGCAGCGCGCTGCGCCCCTACTCTTTTCATTCTGTCAGGGCAATTGGGCCAACACACTCAGGAGATTCGCAGCGAAGGTTTCCCTGAATATAGCGGGAGGCCTGCGGGCAAAAGGGTAATCTACTTTTGCACGATTTATGTGGCAGCAGCTCACTATTGGGAATGAAGTAAAGATGATAAAATAAAAAAAATTCACCTGCTGGGACAAACCGGCCGGCAGGAAAAATATTGAATTGTCGATTAATGGTAAAGATGAATTTTTCCGGCGTAACCCGATTGCTCGATCAAACTCCTGGCATGCAAAGTTCCATCTACGAGCCTGCTTTTCTGCAGGCATCGATCGAGAAGCGGCTGCAAGAGACGGGCTGCGGCTCGGTGGAAGAGTATTGTGGCTATTGGGAACAAAACCCGGTCGAAGAGCAAATCCTGCGCGCCTCCCTGCACAACCATTTTAGTGAATTCTTCCGCGACCCGCTGACATTTGCCATCCTTGAATGCTCGGTCCTGCCGGAGCTGATACAAAAAAAGAAAAATGATAAACGCAGCGAGATCCGCATCTGGTCAGCCGGCTGCGCTGCCGGGCAGGAGCCCTACAGCCTGGCAATTTTATTGGAAGAAGCGCTGGGCAACTACCACCCGGGAATGACCTATCGCATCTTTGCCACCGATGTGGATGAAACGCAATTAAATGAAGCGCGTTTGGGCTATTACCCTGCTGCCGCGCTGGGCAAACTGAGCCTGAAGCGCGCCGAAACCTGGTTCACCTGGCAGGGTGGGGGCTATGTAGTTAAAGATGCGCTCAAAAACAACATCAATTTTTCGACCTTCGATTTGATCCAGGAAGAGCGCGGCTCTCCACCTGCCAGTATTTTCGGCGATTTCGACCTGCTGGTGTGCTGCAACCTACTGATCTATTACCAACCCGAAACCCGAGCCCTGATCCTTGACCGGTTTGAACACAGCCTGGCGCGCGGCGGAACCCTGGTGGCTGGCGCGGCGGAGCGCCGGGTGGTTCTTGCGCACCACTTTCGTGAAGTTTACCCGCAAGCGGCAATTTTCCAGCTTAATCGCGCCACGAGGAAACCAACATGAAAAGCTTGAACCTGAAAATTCAAACCCAACTGCAGCTTGGTTTTGCTGTCATCGCCTTTTTTGTACTCGTGCTGGGATGGGCGGCCTGGTCCCAAACCGACCAAATCGCCGCGCAGACCACGGATATGTATGAACACCCGCTGCGGGTCAGGCGCGCCATCGGGGAGCTAAAAGCAGATATCCTGGAAATTCGCATTGGCATACAAGGGGTAGTATTCGCATCCCAAAACGACGCGCAAACCGCTGAAGCTCTTGGCAACATCGAAACCCGCCAGGCGCATGCTTTTGACCAGATCGATGTGCTCTACGCCCAATACCTGGGACCGCGCAGCGATGTAGACCTGGTCAAACAGGAGTTTATCCTGTGGAATGCCGTCCGCGCTGAGACCTTGCGCCTGCTGCGAGCGGGCAAGACCGCCGAAGCAGAAGCCAGAACCCAAACCGGCGGAGTCGGAGGCCAACAGTCGCAAGCGGTACTCGAGGCGCTTGGGAAAATTGACGCCTTCGCATTAAACAAAGGCGATGAATTCTTCTCCAATTCGCAAACCCTGAAAGCGACGTTGAATCAACAGCTACTGATGCTGGTGGTCGCAATCCTCTTGCTCTCCCTGATGATTTACTATTTGCTCCTGCGCAGCATTCGCCAGCCGCTGGGCGAGCTGACGCACGCCACCCAGGCCTTCCAGGCCGGCAACCTGGGCGCCCGCAGCGCGTATGCCCTGAAAAACGAGTTCGGATTGCTTTCTACTTCTTACAACCAGATGGCGGCGACCATTCAGGCGGAGATGGAATCAAAGGCCAAGGTGGCCAGCCTTTCCGCTTTAATGCTCGGCTTTAATGAAGCCGAAGCCTTTTTTCAGGCAACCCTGTCTGCCCTGGCTGAACAGAGCGGCTCGCAGATGGTGGCAGTCTACCTTTTAGGCCGTGATCAACGATGCTTCGAGCACTTCGCATCCTTCGGGCTGGATGAAGGCGGGCGGGCTGCTTTTGATGCGAACATTTTTGAAGGCGAATTCGGCGCCGCACTGGCTACCAAAAAGATCCAACATATCGCCAGCATCCCTACCGATACGCGCTTTACCTTTTCCACAGTCAGCGGCACATTCGCCCCGCGCGAGATCATCACCCTGCCAATTACTTCAAACAGTCACACCGTGGCGGTTATTTCACTGGCAACGATCACGGGCTACAGCCCACAGAAGCTGCGCTTTATCCAGGATGTCTGGCAAATCCTGAATGCGCGCGTGGTGGGCATCCTGGCCTTCAGGCAAACCCAGACCCTTGCCAAAAACCTTGAACAACAGAACCGCGAGTTGGAAGCGCAAAAGAACGAATTGAACGCCCAAACGGTTGAGCTCAACCAGCAGAACCAGGAGCTGGATGTGCAAAAAAGGCAGTTGAGTGAAGCCAACCGTCTGAAGACCAGCTTTATTTCAAATATGAGTCACGAATTGCGCACCCCATTAAATTCGGTGATCGCCCTTTCTGGAGTGCTGAACCGGCGGCTTGCCAACCAGATCCCTGAAGAGGAGTACAGCTACCTGGAAGTGATCGAGCGCAATGGAAAACAGTTGTTGGCGTTGATCAACGATATTCTGGATCTATCCCGTATCGAAGCCGGCCGTGAAGAAATCGAAGTTTCGCAATTCGATATCAGAAACCTGTTAGCAGAAGTGGTGTCGGTGATCAGCCCCTTGGCCCGGCAGAAAAATATCGAGCTGCTGCAGGCCGCTGCTGCAGGGCTGCCAGCAATGAGCAGTGACTCTACCAAATGCCGGCACATCTTACAAAATTTGGTGGGCAATGCTGTCAAATTTACCGAAGCGGGGCGGGTGGAAGTCAGTATTCGCCAGCAAGGCGATGCGATCCAAATCATCGTCAGCGACACTGGAATTGGCATTTCCAAAGAGGATCTCGCGCATATCTTCGATGAGTTCAGGCAGGCGGATAGCAGCACCTCGCGCAGGTTTGGCGGTACCGGGCTTGGCCTGGCGATTGCAAAAAAATACGCCCAACTGCTGGGCGGAAATATAACGGTGCAGAGCAGCCCGGGCCAGGGCTCGGTGTTCACCCTGAGCCTGCCGCTGCATCTCACGCATGACGCCAGTTCGTGGAAAGAAGCGGGCGAAGTCCCGGATCTCAAACCAGTCAGAGCTGCCCCGCCAGTTTCTGAGCATGATCAAAGGACTATTTTGGTGGTTGAAGATAGTGAACCGGCCATCGTTCAATTGAAAGACATTTTTGATTTACCTGCCTACCATATCCTGGTTGCCCGAAACGGACAGGAAGCGCTGGACGTCATCCAACACACACTGCCAGATGTTATCCTGCTGGATCTCATGCTGCCCGGAATGGATGGTTTTGACTTGCTTAAAAACGTGCGGGAAGCAGAGCGCACGGCCCAGGTGCCGGTGCTGATCCTGACCGCCAAGGCTATCACCAAAGATGAACTCAAGTTGCTGAAGCGTAATAATGTTCATCAATTGATCCAAAAGGGCGACATCAACCGCGCAGAGCTGTTAAATGCGGTTGCCAGCGTGGTAAATCTGAAAATTGAAATACCTGAATATGTGCGGCCAGCACGAACGCCAATCCATCGCAAAGCTGTGGTGCTGGTGGTGGAAGACAACCCTGATAACATGCTGACAGTTAAGGCGCTGCTGGCCGCTGATTTCACGGTCATCGAAGCCACAGACGGCAAGGTTGCGCTGGAACAGGCCAAAAGACACAAACCTGACTTGATCCTGATGGATATTGCGCTGCCCGAAATGGACGGAATTCAGGCCTTAAAAGCGATCCGGAATGATGCCCGTTTACAAAATATTGCGGTGATCGCTCTGACTGCCAGCGCCATGACCAACGACCGTGAAGCCATCCTGGCCTATGGCTTCGATGGCTATATCCCCAAGCCGATTGATCATAATGAATTTATGCATACCATCCAACAGGTGTTGTATGGAAAAGAATAAGATCAAGGTACTGGCTATTGATGACAGCTCGGATAACCTGATCAGCGTGAAGGCCCTGATCCGGGAAGCGTTTCCAGATGCAATCATCCTGACGGCCACAAACGGGAAAATCGGTCTGGAACTGGCCCAGGCCCAAGATCCGGATGTGATCCTGCTGGATGTGCTCATGCCGGGCATGGATGGATTTGAAGTCTGCCAGAATTTGAAATCCAACCCAAAAACCCGTGATATCCCGGTGATCTTTCTGACCGCGCTGAAAGGCGACAAAGCCAGCCGAATTCGGGCGCTTGAAGTTGGCGCCGAGGCCTTCCTGTCCAAACCGATTGATGAAATTGAGCTGGCAGCCCAAATCCGGGCCATGCAAAAGATCAGTGTTGCGAGTAAACAAAAGCGCGAAGAAAACGAAACCCTGGCCGACTTGGTGGCAAAAAAAACCATGGATCTTGAGCTGGCCAATGCAGCCACCCTGAACCTGCTGGAAGATTTAAGAAACGAGAACAAATCCAGGATAAAAAGCGAAGAAGCTCTGCGAGGCAGCGAATTGAACCTGAAGATGGCCCAACGGGTGGCAAAGGTGGGCTCCTGGGTATGGCAGATCCACTCCAACCATCTGGAATGGTCGGACGAGATGTATACCATCTTCGGCATCCAAAAGGAGAATTTTAGCGGCGACATAAGCGAAGTGATCAAGCGCGCCATTCATCCCGATGACATCGCCGCAGTCGAAGCGTCAAACCTGGCGGTCATCCAAGAGCATAAGCCCGTTCCACTGGAATATCGGGTGATCTGGCCGGATGGGAGTGTTCATACAGTCTGGGCTGAAGCGGGGGAACTGATCCTGGATGAGGTTGGCAACTCTGTATCAACTTCAGGGATCGTTCAGGATATCACTGAAAGCAAGCAGGCTCAAGCAGCGTTGTACAAAAGCGAGCAACAGTATCGTTCACTTTTCGATAACATGACCGAAGGTTTTGCGCTCCATGATATTCTTTTCGATGAGAGTGGACAGCCTTGCGATTATCGTTTCTTGAGTGTCAACCTTGCTTTTGAGCAGCTGACCGGTCTTAAGCATGAAAATATTATCGGCAAGGGACAACACCAGATTATGCCCGATGAAGACCCGCTCTGGTTCAAAACCTATTGCAATGTGGCGCTTACCGGCGAGCCCATTCATCTGGAGCATTATTCACCGGCACTGCAACGGTACTACGGGGTCTATTGCTATTGCCCCGGGCCAAATCAGTTTGCTGTTATCTTCAACGACATCACGGTGCGCAAAAAAGCGGAAGAGACAATGCGTTATCACGCCAGTCTCCTTGATAACATCGACGATGCCGTCATTTCAACCGATATGAAGTTCAATGTTCTCTCTTGGAACAAGTCTGCCGAAAATATTTACGGCTGGCGCGCAGATGAAGTAATTGGCAAACCCTTGGGGGAGTTTTTCAAGCCGGAATATCTTAACGAGACACGCGATGATGTGATTCGGATGTTTCTTGAACAGGGATACTGGACAGGTGAAGTGATCCACCTTGGAAAAGATGGTACACCCATTCCCGTCATTGGGTCTGTCGTGAAGATCATGGATGAACAGGGAAATCCCATGGGAGCCGTATCTGTCAACCGCGACATTCGCGAGCGGAAGCAGGCGGAGGAACAAAGAGAATTTGAACAGATGGAAAAAGATGCGCTGATCAACAGCACGAAAGACCTGATTTGGAGTGTAAACAAGGATTTCAAATTATTGGCAGGAAACAAGTCTTTTATCAAAAGCATTAAAGATTTTTCGGGGAAAACATTAAAGCGCGGTGATTTCTTACTAAGCGAAGAAATATTTTCGGCTGAATTAATCAGTTTTTGGGAAAACATTTATAAAACCGCCCTTTCGGGCAGAATTTTCAGGAATGAATTTTTTACGTCTGCGACAGAAAATTCACAATTTTCATGGCTGGATTTAACCATCAATCCAATATGGAATGGAAATGAAGTCAATGGCATCGCTTGCTTTGGAAAAGACATCACCGAGCGCAAACAGGCCGAGGCAGAGTTGCTCCAATATCGCAACCATCTGGAAGAGCTGGTCAAAACTCGCACAGCCGAACTGGAAGCTGCCAAAGAACAGGCCGAGGCCGCCAACCGCGCCAAGAGCGAGTTCCTTGCGATGATGAGCCACGAAATCCGCACCCCCATGAACGGCGTTTTAGGTTTAACGCACCTGGTCTTGCAAACCGAGCTAACCGACAAGCAGCGCAATTATCTGAAAAACCTGCAGATTTCCGGGCAATCTTTGCTCTCAACGATCAATGACATTCTGGATTTCTCAAAAATAGAATCTGGCAAGCTCAATCTTGAATCAACCAGTTTCAATCTGGATGACGTGCTGCACAGACTCTCCAGCAGCCTGGCCTACCATGCCCAGGAAAAAGGGCTGGAACTGGTTTTTCACACGCAGGCCAGTGTCCCGCGTCTGTTAACAGGTGACCCATCCCGGCTGGGACAGGTGCTGCTGAATATCGTTGGGAATGCGATTAAATTCGCCAATGAGGGCGAAGTTCTCGTTAAAACAACCCTGCGCGAGCAAACTGCCGGGCGCGCCACGCTGCAATTCTCGGTACGCGATACCGGCATCGGGATGAGTGAAGAAACCCTGGCACAGCTCTTCCAACCTTTTACCCAGGCAGACAGCTCCACCAGTCGTAGATATGGCGGCTCAGGTCTTGGTCTGAGCATCAGCCAACGTTTGATCCACATGATGGGCGGAGAGATCCAGGTTGAAAGCCAGCCCGACCTCGGCAGCATCTTCACATTTACAGCAGTACTGGGCTGCAAGGCCAGCGCAGCCGCAGAAGCGTTCACGAATATTCCTCAAGTAAGTGGGCAGAGCATCCTGGTAGTAGACGATAATATCGAAACACTGGAATCCCTGCGCATTGCTCTGGAATCCTTCTCTTGTAATGTGACGGTCGAGCAATCGGCCGAAGCGGGGCTGGAGCTGTTAATGCAGTCCACGCCCGAAGAAATAGCGCAATACGCGCTCATCCTGATGGATTCGAGATTCCAGGGCGTGTCTGGCGGCATGGATGGATTGAAGGCCATCCAGCAGATCAAACACGATCCGCGCTTTGGTCATATCCCGGTCTTAATGATGATCGGCGCGGCGGAAATGATAGGGCAGAAAGAAAATGACGATCTGGATGGGTATCTGATCAAGCCCATTACACGCTCACAGCTTTTTGATGCCATTATACAAGTCTTTAGTCAGAAAAACCATTCCACAACCAGGCTAGAAACGGAAGGTGTGGCCGCCGCGTTCATGGAAAAACTGCGCTGTAACCACATTTTGTTGGTGGAAGACAACGAAATTAACCAGTTGGTGGCTTCGGAGATGTTGCAAAGCATGGGGCAGGAGGTTACCATCGCAAACGACGGCGAGGAAGCGCTTGAGATGGTCATGCGGGATCATTTCGACGCTGTGTTGATGGATATTCAAATGCCAGGCATGGATGGCTATCAGACCACCACGCAAATCCGCAGATTATTTCCAGATCCAGAACTGGGTCAGCAGCCTGGTGCGATACCTTCTCAATTGCCAATCATCGCCATGACCGCCAATGCAATGGAAAGTGATCGTCAAAAGGCATTGGAAGCTGGTATGAACGATTACATTGCCAAGCCGGTGGATGTGGCAACGCTTGCCGATGTTTTATTTCGCTGGATAAATCCCCAGGCCGTGAAGATGGACGCTGTGACCACCAGCGGAAGCCAGGAAACTGATGACGCGGATGGGGTCCCTGGATTGGTACAGGGCGAGCTGCCATCGACACTCGACTCAATTAATATGGCTGCCGCATTGGCTCGATTAGGCGATAACATACAGCTTTACCGGCGCTTGCTATTGCTGTTCCATGCCGAGCATGAACATTCTGTCCAAACAATCCGGGCTGCATTGAAAGGTAACGACCTTGAGCTTGGCACGCGCCTGGCGCACACACTTAAAGGAGTGGCCGGGACAGTCGGCGCGGATGAATTGCGCGCTGCAGCAAAGCTGTTGGAGCAGGCGATTACGGAAGGCAATACACCCATCTACGAAACCTGCCTGGCAGATGTGGACCAAAAACTGACGGTTGTGATGGCTGCGATTGCAAGGTTGGAATGACCCTAACGGTGTTAGGAAAACGAAAACAGCAGCCATGGTCCGGGTTTCGATCGAAAACTTTTCAAAATTCTGGAATATCTGTTATTACCCAGGTTCCTTACGTTCCTGCCTAAATGGGACACGGATTGTCGCTGATTTGACGGATTATCGCTGATTTTTTTTGTTTTTTTACCTACCACGAAGGCATTTTACCCTGTCAAAATGATTTTCTCAGCGTTTCGGCGTGTGTGTCTGGCGGAGTTTCTCTTCACGTTCGTATTGCTCCGTCAAGACCGTGTAGGCGCGGCGTTCGCGTTGAGCTTCGACCAACCCGGCCAACAGCAGATGATGAAACCAATCTCCAGCATGGCAACCCACCTGGGCCAACGCCGCCTCGGCGGCCAAACCACTGCCCGCATCGCTGATGATGCCAGCGCCCTGCGCACCTGTCTGAAACTGACCTCCCCAGGTTTCACCATCGCGCTGCTCTTTCAAGTTCAAACTGGACATATAGAGACTGGCGGGGTGTACGACCCCCAAAATGGGTTGTTGGTGCAGAAATATCTCGTCCGCAGCCAACAGTCCGCTCAGGGTTGGCTGCATTTCTGTCTTGCGGGCGGTCGCCAACACCTCCACGGCTTTCCGAACTTTAACAACATATCCCGGCGAACGTCGGGTGTCCAGCATTTCTCCCAAGACCAAGACCATGTCCCGCTCCGACACGCCCACCCATTCCAGCAATGTAGGACAAATCAAGATGAAGACAGAAATTCCATCGATCAACACCGGACGATTGACCCTGCGCCCATTGTGCGCTGCGGATGCGCAGGCGCTGTTTCACATTTACCAGCAGGAAGGTGTGCTGCGTTACTTTCCCAATACCAAACCACCGGCGCTGGAAAGGATCGAGGGCTTCATCACCAGTCAGCAGGCCCACTGGGAGAAATTCGGCTACGGCAATTGGGGCATCCTGCCAGACGGGCGCGAAAACATCGCCGGGTGGGTGGGTTTACAGTTCCTGCCCGAGCTGGATGAAACCGAGGTGGGCTTTCTATTGGGAAAAAACCTGTGGGGCCTGGGCTATGCCACCGAAGCCGCCCGGGCGTCGATCCAGTTTGGCTTTGAGAATTTCAAGCTTGACCATATCATTGCGCTGGTGCACCCGGATAACCTGGCCTCCCGGCGCGTGATCGAGAAGTGCGGGCTGAGTTATATCGACAGACTGCATCTGTGG
The DNA here is from genome assembly GCA_903846015.1 of uncultured Anaerolineae bacterium. Lineage (GTDB taxonomy): Bacteria > Chloroflexota > Anaerolineae > Anaerolineales > Villigracilaceae > UBA5195. The sequence continues at coordinate 9,446 of CAIMZS010000178.1, forward strand.
GGCATTGATTTGCTGCGCTACAGCCTTGTAGCAGCCAACAAGGGGCGGGTTTTAACCGCGCCGGGAATGGATGGTCGCTAGTTGCGGTTTCAACCGCGCCTGGAACCGTCGATGGGATGGGCCCCGGCGGGATAAATCCCTGCCGCTTGGCGTGGAAGTCGGCTGAAGCCGACTCGCTCAAAGCGATTCCGTCGCGGCAGGTTGAAGTTCAAGATCAAAAGCGGGCGAACAAGATTTACAGGATGGGGATGATGGATAAGAGGATAAGGGTGGCGAGGCACATGGTTGGCTACTTTCCTGAGGGCTTCAATCCCATATTATCAAAAACAATCAATCTATTACAGCAATATTGATATATTAATACTATAAATATTGACATACTGTGCGCTACATAGTATACTGTATTTAGAAAGAGGCAAACATGGAAAATGACCTGTTACAGAACACCACATTGGAACTGCGCCGCGGAATGATCGTGCTGGCAGTGCTCAGCCAGTTGGGCGAGGAACAGTATGGCTACTCCCTGCTAAAACTGCTCTCAGACCAGGGCCTGGAGCTTGACCAGGGCACACTCTACCCCTTGCTGCGGCGGTTGGAAGGCCAGGGACTGCTCCAGTCAGTCTGGCGGCTGGAAGAGGCAAGACCGCGCCGTTACTATGTTATCAGTCCAGAAGGCAAAAAAATCCTTGCCCAGCTTGAACAAGAATGGCAAGGCATTGTCAATATGATGGCAAAATTGTTGGAAAACAAGAAGGGATAAAACCATGAAACTGATTGAACGCTATATCGATGAAGTTGGCAAGCACCTGCCCAACAAAAACCGTTCCGATATCCAGGCCGAGATCCGTTCAACGCTGGAAGACATGCTCGAAGATCGCGCCCAGGCCTCCGGACAACCGGCTAACGACAACCTGGTCAAGGATGTGCTCAAGAGTTACGGCCCGCCGCAGAAAGTGGCCGCGTCCTATCTCCCTGAGCGCTACCTGATCGGCCCCAAACTCTTCCCAATCTTTACACTGGTGCTCAAAATCGTCTTGAGTGTGCTGACGGGGTTGGCGCTGGCAGGCTTCGGCGTCCGGTACGGGACCAGCGCCCTGACAACCGAGGCCTTCCTGACCACCCTGGGGAAAACCCTGCTGGATTATCTGGGCGGCATCATCACGGCTTTTGGGAATATCGTGTTCATCTTTGCCATCCTGCAGTGGACGCTGCCGGCCTCCGAATTTGAAGACGAAAAGGATGAAAAAGGTTGGGACCCCGCCATGCTTGAAGAGGAACCGGAACCCGACGAGGTGCGCATGTGGACGCCCATCTGGGAAATCGTCATAACCGCCGCCGGTTTGTTGGTGCTCAATTTCTACCCGCAGGTGATTGCCATCTGGTCACTGGAAGCTGGAAAATGGACTTCCATCCCGGTGCTTACCGATGCGTTCTTCCACTACCTGCCGCTGATCGATGCCCTGCTGGTCCTGCAGATCGGGCACAATATGATCCTGCTGCGCCAGGGTCGCTGGACCACGCTGACCCGCTGGCTGGAAGCCGGTCTCACGCTCCTGAGCATGATCCTGGCCTATACCCTCTTGAGCGGACCCGCACTGGTCAACTTGAGCGTAGAAACGCTGAGCGGCGTATTCCATGATGCCGAAGCGGCCAGCAGCCTCTCAAAGATATTCAACCTGATCCCCACGCTCGTCCTACTCCTGATCATCCTGCTGGAAGGGATCGACCTGGTCAAGAATATCATCAAGCTGATTTTCAAACACAAAAAGAGCCTGCCGCTCCTGGGCAAGTAAACAGGATAGCGAAGGGACCCCCTCCGGCCTTCGGCCACCTCCTCCAAACGCAAAGACCGCGTTTAGGGGAGGCAAGGCGATCTTCCCCTCCCCCATTTGGAGAGCACAAATGGGGGAGGGGGTCGATTGGGCGAATCAAAATGCGCGCTTATTTGTAAAGCCATTTTTTACTTGATGTGAAGCGTGCCGAGTTTTCTTCTTTGCTTACGGTGTGGGCGGCATAACGTGGAAGGAAGCTATCACCACTGAGTATAGATTTTCTAATTTCGAGAACCAATCAGCGTCCGGCGTCCATGGCTCGAAGAACAGGATAAAGAGATGGTCGTTGTCAACAATGAAAACTTCGCGCCACGGATCCTGAGCGGGCAGACCATCCACCACGATTGCCGGTTTCCCGTCCATCAAAATTTCAGTGCGCGTGATATTGAAGCCCTGGCCCGCTTCCGCAATTTTTGCATCTGCCGCTTGAGCAGCAGTACGACCTGCCGCGGCTTCCCGGTTGACTTCCACCAGAGCGTCGCCTGGAAGAAAATCCCCACCAGATGTGCCATTGGGATGGATGATTACCATGTAGGGCGGGGAGGCGCTATCGTCTTTTGGATAAAGGAAACAGTAGCCGTCAGCGGCGTTGGTAAAAAGTTTCAGGTCCGCAGTTTCGGCGGGGCACACACCCACCGGCGTCGCATTGACAGGCGTTTCGGTAACGCTGGATGCCATCACCGGCTGTAAAGTTTCAACGGGCATGGGTGTTTCGGTAGCTCGTGAACACGCCGAAAGCAATATGAATAGCAGAATTGTTCCAATAAATTTTCGCATCATTTTCAATCACCTCTAAGGTTTGATATGGATAAACCGCCCATCTACCATGATGGGCGGGGTTTGTTGGGGAAATCACTTTACCGGATCACCCGGCATCAGGGCTTATCCAGCACGGTGAGATAATTACCATCGGTCACTTTCAACAAGTTGGAACCATCCGCGCCAACCGTCCACAACCTGGGGCCGCAATTCGAGGCGCAGTTGGTCTCATTGGATTGGATCAAGAGGGTCTGGTCATCCAGCCAGCCGATGAGGATGTACGCCATTCCTGGTTGGCTGGTCAGGATCAGTTTTGACGAGCCGCTGGCCAGGTCGGAAACAGCCAGCCAACCCTGCTCAGCGGAGGGATCACCCCTGGCAAGCCCAAACGCAACCCGGTCGCCGGTCGGGCTGAAACGCGCGCCGCCCACGACACCGAAACCAGTCACTTCAGCCGGGGGCAGCAGGGTGGTGGTGACAGAACCACCCTGCTGCAGGTCACGAATGGTGATGGATTTGTTCGAGCAGTGATCCGCGACATAACGAAAATCCGCCGACAGGGCATCCAGGCAGATCATTCTTTCAGAAGCAGGGATCAGCGCGGAAACTTCCTTGCTGGTGATGTTAATACTGTACAGGTTGGATGCGCCAGAAAAAAGAATGTAACCGCCAATCCCGACCGGTTCCTTGCTGAAGTACAACGACTGACCATCGGCAGACCAAAATTCGGCCACTAATTGTTCGGGACGGTTGGAGCTGGCCTCATCGGTCAAAATTGTCTCGAGCTGCGACCCATCCAGGGCGCTGATCTGCAGCGTGGATAGGGTGGAGGCGTCAAGCAGTTGGGTGCCCCAGGCCAGCTTCGGCTGTGCGCCCGCGCCGCCGCGCCAGAGCGCCAGGCTGTAGTTTGGATTTTTGACAAAACCGAGTTCGCGCGCACCGGCACCATCCAGAGCCACCGCTTTTGACCCGGCGGAAAAATCAAGCACATAAGCCGTTCCGTTTACCGAACCACCCGCCGGCAGGAAACCGGTAAAAGCAGGGTTGTAGGTTGGCCCGAGCGGGAAACTGGGGGTCACTACCTGGATCTGGTTGTTGGAATCAGTCACCACAAATTGAATGCTGGAGAGTTGAGCGGCCGCATCAATCACACTGGAGCCGTCCAGGTTGGAGTGATATTCATAACGAGTACCGTTGGCCTCCAGGATCAACTGGAAACCTTCGACCGGACCCTGGGTGCACATCACGCCGGGAATGACCACGCCCAGGCAGCCCGTCGGCCAGCTCATCGCCTTGACGGTCAGCAGCTTGATCTGGTCAGCCGGGATATTATATTTCGAAGACAGGGCCTGGACTGCGGCTTGCTCAATGACCGATCCGTGGGTTGGGACCGGAATTTGAGGTTCGGCTGTCAATGGAGCCGCTTCCGTGGGCACAGGCACACCGGTCGGGCCGGGCGGGGAAAATAAAATGGTTGGGCTTTGTGGAGGGGTTGGGGGTTGCAATCGCGCAAACGGCGCACAAGCCGGCAGGAATAAGGCGCAGATTAATAAAAAGCTCGATAATTTCAGCATGACAAGATGGGTGGGTTTCATTTATTCTCCTTTTGAGTGGTCTGAAATTATAGACGCTGGATACGCCCAAAAGTTCCGGAGAAAAGTGCGGTTTTTACGATTATAACAGATTGGGAAATAGGGGAATCAAGAGCCAAAGAGCGAAGAGGCACAAGGGCCAGCTCAAGCTGACCAAGCGCGGCAGTTCGATGGCGAGGAAATACTTGTATTTCGCGGCCTTGCGCCTGATTCGGA
>CAIMZS010000179.1 GCA_903846015.1 uncultured Anaerolineae bacterium
CGTTTTCTCTAAAAGAGGTGCAATGTTCTGTAAAAGTGCTAAAATCTCTGGCATGGGCTTCTCGGGTAGGTTGGGTTGTCGAAGACTTCAACTTTACTCGAAAAGCCCTATTTCTTTTAACTAATTTTGGCGAAGGTATTGTCAATTCGGAAGTAATTGAATATTATCCCGGCCACAATATGTTTCCCGGTTCTTCGCGGGCAAGGAAAAGGAGAAGCCTTCATGAAAAGATATGGACAGGTTATCGGGGTAAAACCCGAAACATTCGAAAAATACACCAGCTACCACGCCGCAGTCTGGCCTGAAATTCTGCAAATGATCTACGAATGCAATATTCAAAATTACTCCATCTATCACAAAGATGGACTGCTGTTCGCTTATTTTGAATATATTGGCGCTGATTATGATGCCGACATGAAAAAAATGGGCGCTGACCCCAAAACCCAGGAGTGGTGGGATATTATGATGCCCATGCAGGAACCTCTGAAGACTCGCGCTGAAGGCGAATGGTGGTCCACGATGGATGAAGTATTTCACACCAACTGACGGGTGACAAATTCGATGGATAGTACCGAGAACCGTCTCCATAAATTACAACGCTTGAATTCGGCCATCCGGCCCCAGGAGCCACTTTGTCGGTTCTCATGTTCATCCCAGCAGCCATCTTTATTGCCCTGGTTCAACGCTAATTACTGGAAGGCCTGACCGCTGGCGCAACCAAGGGATAAACCTGCCCTTGCAAATACCAGTACCTGCTTCATTCAATTACCATCTTTCATTTTCTACATCAACCAACCAAGGAGACACCAATGGAACAAATCATGTCAGTGTATCAGGCAGTTCTTGAAGGCGACGCAGATGCTGCCAGGCAAAGTGTATCTGTAGCATTACAGGCCGGTCTGCCTGCCAATACCATCATGCAGGATGGCCTGATTGCCGCAATGGGCGAGGTGGGGCGCCAGTTCGAAGCTGGAGATTTCTTTGTCCCAGAAATGCTGATCGCTGCCCGCGCCATGCAGGCCGGGCTGGAATTGTTAAAACCGCTGCTGGCCCAGAGTGGTATTAAATCCACCGGCCGAGTTGCCATAGGAACCGTCAAGGGAGATTTACATGATATCGGCAAAAACCTGGTCGGCATGATGCTGGAAGGCGCTGGGTTTGAGGTGATCGATCTTGGTACAGATGTAGCCCCGGATAAATTTATTGAAGCAGTCCGAACTCGCCAGCCGCAGTTGATCGCGATGTCAGCCTTGCTGACCACCACCATGTCGAATATGGGCACCACCATCCAGGCGCTGAAAGACGCCGGCCTTCGCGATCAGGTCAAGATCATGATCGGTGGCGCCCCCGTCACTCAGGAATATGCCGATAAAATCGGCGCGGATGGCTTCTCTCCGGATGCCAGCGCCGCTGCCCGTCTGGCTAAATCACTGGTGGAGTAAGTCTCTTTTTACACTCCCGTTCTTCCCGCGCCCCGCACACTGGACGCTGGAAGAACGTATAGTTTATGTTTAATACCATCCTGCCTTTGCGTTGGCGGAAAAGCTCTTCAGGCCTATCCGGGTTGGGAGATTTACATAGTGAATTGTATTCCATTTGGCAAAATGGCAATTCCTGGCTCAACCGCGGAATACCTGCTGGAGTAATATTCCCTCGCTGCCCTGGGTATAGACGCAGTAAATGGGCTGCTACACACGGATGGTTGTCATCTGAATGACCTCGGTCATATCCTGATTGGCAATAGTCTCTTCCAGGTAATCGCTATGCACTGCGAACAGGTTGCCTGGAAAACCTTTTAAATCATACGAGAAAAGATTATCTCCATCCTTAACGGGTGGAACTGATACGGATGAAACCTTTCAACAATATTAGGCTGACGCGCTCAGCCGGTTTTCATGAAATGAAGGATGCTATGGAAAACCCCAAAATGACCTCGCGTGAACGTGTTTTAGCGGCAATTAATCACCAGGAAGCGGACGCCATCCCGGTGGATTTAGGTGCCACACCCAGTTCAGGGATTTCCGCCATCGCGTATTACAACCTAAAAAAACACATCGAAATGGACGGACCAACCCGAGTCTACGACATCATTCAACAGGTTGCCCAACCTGAAGATGCCATGCTTAATAAACTGGGGATTGATGCTATCGACATTGGGCGTTCCTTCAACGAACGCCCAGAAGACTGGTATGACTTCGTCCTGCCCCAGGGCATGACAGTGCAATTCCCGGTCTGGTTTCGCCCTCGGCAGTTGGCCGAAAGCGGTTGGGACGTGTTGGACAAGACCGGCACCCGCATTGCCTACATGCCATATGGCGCCACATTCTTCGACCAGACTTGCTTCCCATATCTGGATGGCTATCCATCTGATTTCAAAAACCTTCCAACCGCTATGAGCAAGGTGCATTGGTCCGGTCTGGTTCACAGCCCGTGGGATCACGCCTCTGAGGCTGATTTCTGGCAGCAGTTACGCCAGCGTGCCATTGCCTTGCGCCAATCATCAGACCGCGCACTGGTGGTGGTAGCTGGCTGCAATTTGTTTGAATGGGGCACCTTCCTTCGCCGGATGGACAATTTTCTGATGGACCTGGCTTCCGACCAGGCTAACGTGGAACGCCTTCTCGATGCCTTGATGGAACAGCACCTTCAAACCCTGGAAAAGGTTTGTGAAGCAGTCGGCGACGTGGTGGATATTCTGCGTTTTGGCGATGATCTCGGCACCGACCAGGGCCCATTCATGGCGCCAAAGACTTATCAAAAACTGTTCAAACCACGCCACAGCCAGCTGACCCATTATGTGCACACCCACAGCCAGATGAAAACCTTCCTGCATTCTTGTGGTTCCATTTATAAGCTGCTGCCCGACCTGATCGAAGCCGGCTACGATGTGATCAACCCGGTACAGATCACATCAAAAAACATGGAACCCGAGAGACTGAAAAAGGAATTTGGGCGCGAGATTACTTTCTGGGGCGGCGGAGCCGATACTCGCCATATCATCAATCAGGCCACGCCTGATCAGGTAAAAGACCATGTGCGCCGCAACATAGAAATCCTATCCCCGGGCGGGGGCTTTGTTTTCAACACAGTTCACAATATTTTGCCTGATGTCCCGCCCGAAAATGTTATGGCCATGTTCGAAGCAATCGATGAGTACCGGTGATCGACTCGTGTCTGAACCGGGAATATCGCTGGTATTTCGCAAAATAAAAAATGCTTTATGGAGATTATTATGACTAGTGTATATCCGAAAGTTGGTATCCGTCCCGCCATTGATGGCCGTCGTTTGGGAGTGCGCGAATCGCTTGAGGCTCAAACCATGGGCATGGCCCAGCGCACCGCCGAATTCATCCATGCTAACCTGCGTTATCCAGATGGCACCCCTGTACAATCGGTCATCGCCGACACTTGCATTGGCGGATTGGCAGAATCGGCACGCTGCGCGGACAAATTTGTACGCGAAGGCGTTGGCCTTTCCCTTACAGTCACTCCCTGCTGGTGTTACGGTTCAGAAACGATGGACATGGAAGCGATGATGCCAAAAGCCGTTTGGGGATTTAACGGAACCGAACGTCCCGGCGCCGTCTATCTCGCCGCCGTTCTGGCTGGGCACACCCAAAAAGGCTTACCCGCCTTCAGCATTTACGGACAGGATGTTCAAGATTCGACCGATACAAGCATTCCACTGGATGTACAGGAAAAACTGCTTCGTTTTGTGCGCGCAGGCCTGGCAGCGGCCCAAATGCGCGGGAAAACGTACCTGTCCTTTGGCAATGTTTCCATGGGCATTGCTGGTTCAATCGTCAATCATGATTTTTTTGAAAGCTATCTCGGCATGCGCATCATGACATCCGACATGAGCGAATTCTCTCGGCGAATCGATCGGGAAATTTACGATCCACAAGAGTTTGAGAAAGCCATTCAATGGGTAAATGCAAATTGCAAGGAAGGCCTGGATTACAACCCGGCTGACCGCCAAAAAAATCGCGCCGATAAAGACAAAGATTGGGCTTTCGTGACCAAGATGACCATGATTGCCCGGGATGTCATGGTCGGCAACTCCCGCCTGGCAGAGCTGGGCTTCGGAGAAGAAGCGCTGGGGAATAATGCCATCCTGGGTGGCTTCCAGGGCCAACGCCAATGGACAGACCACCTGCCAAACGGCGACTTTATGGAGGCCATGCTCAACTCATCGTTTGATTGGAATGGAACCCGCGAACCATACACATTCGCAACCGAGAATGATAGTCTGAACGGCTCAGTCATGCTCTTTGGGCACCTGCTGACCAATACAGCCCAAATCTTTGCAGATGTGCGCACATACTGGTCACCGGATGCCGTTAAACGGGTCACTGGCTACACTCCCACTGGCCTGGCCGAAAACGGCTTCATTCACCTGATCAACTCGGGCGCTGCCACACTGGATGCCACCGGGCAAATGGAACGCGATGGAAAACCAGCCATGAAACCCTTCTGGGAGATCAGCGAACAGGAAGTGAAGAAATGCCTGGATGTTACTCAATGGCATCCTGGCATGGAAGAATATTTCCGCGGCGGTGGTTTTTCTTCCGGATTCCTGACTCGCGGCGGCATGCCCTTCACAATGAGCCGACTCAACCTGGTAAAAGGTTTGGGACCGGTATTACAAATTGCAGAAGGTTGGACGGTAGATTTGCCCGGGGACGTGCATGAAACACTCAACGAGCGAACCAATCCCACCTGGCCGACTCACTGGTTTGTTCCACGGCTTACAGGCAGCGGACCATTCCGGGACGTTTATTCTGTTATGGCAAATTGGGGCGCAAATCACGGCGCATTAAGCTACGGGCACATTGGCGCAGACCTGGTTGCTTTGGCATCCATCTTGCGCATCCCGGTCGCAATGCACAATTTACCCGAAGAAACCCTTTTCCGCCCGAGTGCCTGGGGCATGTTTGGCGCCATGGATCCACAAGGCGCAGATTTCCGCGCTTGCGCCAATTTCGGGCCTCTTTACGGTAAATTTTAATCTCCTAACCATCATTCCCCAGGCATGCTACCCAAAAGATCCATGCCTGGGGATCTTTTCAACTGAAAATTTCAATATCCAGGAGCGTCTATGTTAAAAGGAATAAGCCCTGTCATTTCGCCTGAATTATTAAAGATTTTGATGGAAATGGGACATGGAGATGAAATTGTCATTGCAGATGGAAACTTCCCATCCGCCAGCGTTGCTCAGCGTATCGTGCGAAGCGATGGCAACGACTGCCAGGAACTATTAGATGCCATCCTGAAGCTTTTCCCGCTTGATCAGTATACTCAGCAATCAGTAGCACTCATGGCGGTTGTTCCCGGGGATGCATACCAACCCGTCATTTGGAATGATTATCGAAATATTATCCAACAATACGAACCTCAATTTTCTGATTTTGAATATATCGAGAGATTCGCATTTTATGAGCGCGCACGCAAAGCCTTCGCAGTTGTCGCAAGCAGTGAAAAAGCGCTGTATGCAAACATTATATTAAAAAAAGGGGTTATAAAAAATTGAAAGGTCTTGACCTTGGATTGACCTCACACTGATCCATCCCTGACCGTTATTCTGACAGCCCCCGGAACCGGTCTATCTGCCACCAGCACCAGGTAACCGCCCCCACCCGCACCGGAAAGCTTCCAACCCAGTGCGATATTGCGGTACTCGTCAATAAGCGCATCGACACGCTCATTTTTCATGTTCGGGAACATGGCAACTTGGGCTTCAAAGCCCTTGCGCAGGGTGCTCCCAAAAGCAACAACATCTTGCCGGTGAATGGCGTCCCAACATCCCTCCGCCGCAACAGCCAGATTCCTGGCAAGATCACGATTGAAAATTGTATTGGCCAGCACGTCATAGTCCATGTAACGCGGCCCCAGCGAAACCAGATAGATTGATTTTTCGACAAAGCGCAGCAGCGATTCGTCCATGACGTGTTCTATTTTAGTTGGCCAATAATCCCCATTGTAATAAGCCTTAGCCAAACCTGGGAAAACCAGGCCAATGGCATCCTGCGAGCCAGAAACGACCTTCGTACCTGGCGGATTGTCGTAACAAAACAAGATTTTAGCCTGCTTTTCATAATTACCCGGCGGAATCTTGGTGCCCCACATATCAATTGCAGCGCGACGAGTACTGGACGCCATGCCGCTGCGTTCGTTAAAGTCCAGCGTAGGCTCCAACGATATCGTAATGACGGACCCGGGATAATGAGTGGAAACATAGGGTTGGTCCAGCCAGCCCCCAGCCAGATCGATCCGATACGGCATATAGTCGCGCTGCCGTAATTGCGTCGTCGAGCGCGGTTCCAGCCCGGGGAAGGGTTTTCGTTCCAAGATCACATACTCCACCCCCAACCCCTGGCATAAGTCGCGTTTATCAGGGGTATGCCCATCAGCATTGACCACAAAATAATCTGGTTCCAGCGTGCGAATTTCAGCTTCAAAATCCAGTATCCCGGATCCGCGCGATACGAAAGCTTCCTTGACGGAAGCCACCGACTTGACCATAAAGGTGCGTTCATGCTCGCTGTTGACCGGCGTGCGCCCTTTCAAATCAAAAATAGTTTTATCAGAGCCAAGTGAGACATACAAATCACCATATTGAGAAGCTTCTCTAAAAAATTCCACATGTCCACTGTGCAGCATATCAAAACAACCACTCACCAAAACTTTTTTTGCCATGGAACAATCTCCGGTTTGCCCAAAAATGTCTTTCACTATTCCATTTTCTCTAACCTGAAATAACCCCGGTTCTTTCACAGGGTTATGGTACCCGGTACTGCACAGCCACGAGACGGTTCAGACACCCGTTCTTGCTCTTGCTCTAATCTGCGGAAATCTGCGGTTGAGACACAGGACTGGTTGGCAAGACGTCCAAATTATAGCAAATATCTTCTCAACACGGTAATTCTGGTCAAATCCTGTGATTCAGACAGTCTAATTTTCTAAATTCTTTGGCAACCTGATCCTGCGTTAATTGTGAAAAACCTTCCCGACTGGATGTAATAATATTCCCGGATAACTCGTAAAAAGCAAAACCACTTGTCCACCGGGCGTGACGGTAAGTACTCTGACGCTTGCGCTCAAAACAATATATTCGTCCCGGTAAGTAAATCAAATTAAAGGATGTCGTATTCTGTTCGTAAATTTTTGAGATCCAATCCCAACTGGCTTCCCAGGAGTTAAAAACGGTGCAAGGCAACGCATATTTTCGCGCGCCACCATTGTGCTTCCACTTCTGATCAGCGACTGGCAAACCACCTGGTTGAATAAAAGTTTGGAAATGAAGATGATTTACCGAAGCAAAGGTACCGACCGCGTTGTAGCCCATCCCAAAGCCAGGCAAACCTGCCGCCATCGCTTGAGCCACTTCCCAGGCCCAGGCATGATATTCTCTTGTCAGATATTGGCGTTGTTTAAGCTCGGGCTCGGGGATCAAAAGCGCATGCAGTCGGGCAAATGGATACTTATTATACAAAAGGTAGGAAGTTTTCCCCGCCAACAAGCCAGACCAGAAACTCTCACGCTCGCACAGATCAAGATCATAGTGAAACCCATTTTCATTGAACGGCATATCGATCGATGCAACTGCCCTGGCAGCTGACCTTTGCGGCCTGAACGAACGGATATGATTGAACTGAACAACCCAGTCACCAAGCTGCTTGTGTTCGGTTACGCGAAGCTGCTCCAAACCCACCAGTGCAATTTTTAAAAAGACCAGCAAATCCTCGGCGAAGCGTTCATCCAGGATATGCCCATCAGCCAACAATCGAAAATATTTTTCCCTGATGCTAAAAAATGCCCTGCGCAAATCATTATCCAACTCCGAAAGAATATTTCGATCAAAATACGCATTGGCGCACACCAAAATAAAAGTACTCAAGCCTAAATCACTCGCGCCGCTGTTACGCTGCGCGCGCAGCATGGCTGTCATTTTGTCGCGATAGAGAGTCACAAATTGGGCTTCTGTTGTAAAAGGGTTTTCGCTCATAGATCTTCTTGCCTGTTCTTCAAATAATGATTCCGCGAGATGGATAGCAATGGAACCCGGTTTTGCACGGGCATGGCAAGCTGCACCGGGTTAAATTTTTCAAATCGGAAGACGCACATGCACTTTCAAAGCGCCTGGCACGGGTTCTGTAGAAATGACATACAAATAACCACCACCACAACCTGAATACATGGCGCCAAAATACCGCGCCTGGTAGTATTGCATCAAGCCTACCAGGTCAACCGTCAACGAGGGATGATACACCGTGCCAGGCAAAATCCTTTCCCAACACAACATACACTCATTAAAGGATTCTCCCAACCCGCGCGCATCCATTCCAACAATGGCTTTAAAACAATCCTTGCCCGATTGCCCCAGGCGGCGAATCCAATCAAGATCAAGATTTTTAATTTCCAATGGAGAATATCCCACCGGGCGTTGGTTGACCGGTAAAACCTGCAGAACAGTTTCCAGCCAGGCGGCCACATCTGGGTTGCAATTTGACTCTACGTGAACAGGAAAATAACCGCCATCCACATCAGCATCGTAATCCAGCCGATTGATGCCCGGATAAATAATTCCTGCCATATCCTGCGAACCAGACGGTTCAATTTTGCCGTGATTCTCCGCCCGGTACAACTCCTTTACCAAAGCAGCCGAGTCCCGTTCAGGGACTACACCATCCCATAAACGCAAGGCCACCTTGCGAGTGCTGGTGCCCATCCCACAGCGGTCCATCCAATAAAAATCCGGCTCCAACCCCACAACCACCATCGACCCTGGCGGAGTAAGATTAAGACGCGAAATAAACGGCTGATCCATCCAACCACCAGCCAGCGCTGCACGATAAGGAATACCACCAATCACATGGTGCAGATTATTATTCATAAAATAATCCCGATGTAGTCCCAGCTCTTGTGGGGCGAAATAGTCCCAGCTCCTGCGGGGTGGTTTGATGTGCTTCAGCCTAATACTGGCGCCTCGGCAACTACACGCTTCCCGGCTTTGCGGGCATAATACTGGCTTTCAATCCAGCGATATGTTTTTTCCATACCATCGCGCAGGCTGGTGGAAGGTTCCCAATCCAGCACTTGTTTGATAAAAGTATTATCGCTATTCCGCCCTGCAACACCTTTGGGAGCATCCAGTTTGTAGCGGCGTTCCAGCTTTATGCCGGCAATCTCCTCTACCATGCTGACCAGTTGATTAATGGATACAAGTTCGCTTGAACCCAGGTTTAGAGCGGTGGCAATCAAATCTTCACAATGCGTGATCTGGTCAATACCAAAGGTACAGTCATCAATATACATAAAACTGCGCGTCTGAGTGCCGTCTCCCCAGATTTCGATCACACCTGAGCCGCTGTCAATAGCCTCGATCACCTTGCGACTGATGGCGGCCGGGGCCTTCTCGCGCCCACCGTACCAGGTGCCGTTGGGTCCATAAACATTGTGAAAACGAGCAATGGCAGTTTTCATACCACGTTCTGCCCAATATTCTTCACAGAACATCTCACTGATAAGTTTTTCCCAACCATATCCGCGTTCAGCCATGGCCGGGTATGCATCTCTCTCTTTCAAAGCCACCACGTCCGGAACCTGCTGGAGGGTTGTGTTATAGGCGCAGGCGGACGAAGAGAAGAAGTAACGCTGCGATCCTGCACGAAATGCCGCTTCGATCAAGTGCGTATTAATAAGAATGGAGCGCAGGCATTCCACTCTAAATCGTTCGATAAAACCCATCCCGCCCATATCTGCCGCCAGGTTATAAACCTCCACAGCGCCTTCAACAGCGCGTGCAGCATTTTCATTTTCGCTCAAATCCATGCACAACACTTCGGTACCAGGCACCCGCTGATACCACTGCGGCAAGGGTTTCTTATCGACAGCGCGAATGTTGGTAAAGCCTTGCTCGTGAAAACGGCGCACCAATGAGCCGCCGATAAAACCACCTGCGCCAGCCACCAAAATCAAATCATCCTTCTTTAGTTCTGGGCTTGTAGATGCAATAACATTGGTTTTCATTTTTTCTCCTTGACTGCTAAATAGTTGAAATCATTTTCTATTGTGCGAACAGGGTATTCTGTGAATGTAATAGACCGAGGACCAGGTGGAATTTATTTCCTAATCATGCTATTCTGGTAACCTGAACAGATTTCCGTTCGACGATTTCCACTGGCAAAACAACTTCCTGATAAGCATCAGACGGGTCGGTTTCACCAGTCAACTTTTTTAAAAGCATGTTCGTTGCCAGAACACCCATCTGATAAGCAGGTTGAGCCACAACCGTCAAAACGGGGTCAACCTGCAGGGAGGCGGGCAAATCATCAAATCCAACCACCGAGATATCATCGGGAACGCGAACATTGGCTACGCGCAAAGCTTGCAGCACAGCCAGGGCAATAAAATTATTGGCAGCAAAAATAGCCGTCGGCCTTGGCTTCATTTCCAATACCTGGCGTGCCATTTCCAACCCACTTTCCAGAGTGAAGGCACCGTAAAAGACAATTTCGCGGTTCGTATTGAGCCCGGCTTCGCGAAGGGCCTTTCGGTAACCGCTCACGCGATCTGTGGCGGTGGTAACCTGCGGCGAACCTGTTAATAGCGCAATATTACGATGACCGCGCTCTAACAGCAAACGGGTTAGTTGGTAGGCCCCGGCCTCCGAATCACAACGCACGCAATCAGCCAACGATTCTGTAAGCCGCCGATCCAGCACCACAAGTGGAACGCGCAGCTTGCGCGCCTGCCGTATATCCTTTAAGTCAGCGCGAGCCGGTACAAGCAAAATCCCATCTACACGCTTCTGGAACAAGGCCTTCAGGTAGCTTTCCTGTTTCTCAGGAGATTCGTCCGTATTGCATAGGATCAGATGATAGCCTGCCGCGCTGGCAGCATCCTCCGCCCCGCGCGCCACGGTTGTCCAGAAGGGATTTGTCACATCGGTCAATACCAGTGCCAACATGCCAGTCTGCTTCCAGCGCAGACTCTGTGAAAGCGAGTTGGGCACATAGCCCAACTGATTCACTGCACTCTCCACTTTTTGGCGTGTTTCATCACGGATATAACCAGTGTGATTGATCACTCTGGAAACAGTAATCGGGGCAACCCCCGCAAGTTTAGCAACTTCTCTAATCGTAGTCATATGTGGTACCGGTACCATAATTATAGCACAATTTCAAAAATCCATACCAGATATTTTGTCCGCTCCCATGGCACCCGGTTCTAGCAACCCTTGCACTTGCTCTAATCTGCGTAATCGTCAAATTTACGATAGTCCCGGTTCCCACACGAGGCGTAAATCTGCGGTTCAGACACGCCCCGGTTCGGCACGGCCATCTTGATGGTCAGGCAAACTGTCATTTTACAATATTTTCAGTTCGGGATTGCCACTTGACAAATTTCAACAAGAATTGTATTATATTTTTATTAATTTCAACAAAATTCGACAAATTTCAACAACGGAGAATGGCTTGACCACTTTCGAACGCCGCCAATCATTGCTGGATCTTTTACAAAAACAGCCTGGTTTGCGCGTTCCAGAAATTGCACAGGCTTTACGGGTTTCAGAAGGAACTGTGCGCAACGATCTAAATGCGCTCGAGACGGAAAAGCTGTTGACCCGCGTTCATGGTGGCGCAGTTTTACGTGAACCACCCCAAAATTTCAACGCAGCCTTTAATATTCGATACCAGCAGCACAATCTGGAAAAAGAAGCGATCGCAATGAAGGCAGCCAGTCTGGTTGCAACCGGCGATTCGCTTTTATTGGATTCCAGCAGCACGGCCTATTATTTTGCTCAAAAGCTGACTGATCTGCAACGCTTGCGGATTGTGACGAATGGTATCGATGTCGCCCGACTGCTTGCCCAAAACCCAACAAACACCGTGATCCTGATCGGCGGCGTCATGAACCCGGACGGGTCATCCGTAACCGGCCTTTTGAGCGAGCAAATCATCGCAGAACTTCACATCCAAAAAGCTTTTGTGTCATGCAGCGGCTTCAGCGTGGACAGGGGAATGACCGAAGTTCGCTTTGAAGAAGCACAACTCAAGCGCAAAGCGCTTGAATCAGTAAGACAGATTTTTGCGCTGGTTGATTCAAGCAAAATGGGTCAGGAAGACCTGACTCCCTTCGCCCGGCCTCTTCAAATTACACACTTATTCAGCGATGTTGGTCTGAGTGATGAATGGAAAGCCCGTTTACAGTGGGCAAATATTCCTTTCACCGTTTGCGAATAGGTTCAAAACCCATTTGTACTTATCCTGGGAATATTTTATATAAGGAGCAAAGCCTGTGAATTCAAAAGAGCGCGTTATTACAGCCTTGCGTCGCACCGGTCTGCCAGACCGGGTACCTGTACAATTCGACCTTTGCCGGCCATTGTTACAAGGATTCAGCGAAAAATATGGCATTCCGATAAAGATGAGCCCGTCTTATTATGAAGATCTGACTTACCGTACATCTGCCAATGATCTACGCACCGCAATGGGCAGTGATTGCGTTATTGTGGGTGGCGGTCTCCCCACCGGCTACAGCCACCCCAACACATCCACCGGAAGCATCATCAATGAATTTGGGATGGAGATGCGCCAGGGTCTGTATTACATGGATGTAATCAAATGCCCCTTTGCAGAAATCCATTCGCCCACTGAAATCAGCGCATTCCAATTTCCCGACCCCTACGCACCTGGGCGTTTTGAAACTGCCATTCAGGATATCGAAACCTATAAAAAGGATTATTTCATCATTGGCGATGTTGAACTCACCATGTTCGAAATGGCCTGGCACATGGTTGGGTTGGAAAAATTTATGATGGACATGGCTTCACGTGAAGCCTATATCGAGCCACTGCTCGATAAAACCATGCAGTTCACCATCGGGATCGCCAAACAACTGGCTGCCCTGGGCGTGGATGGTCTGTGGTTCGGCGATGATTTCGGGGCCCAGAATGGGATGATGATTTCGCCAAAAATGTGGCGCTCAATCTTCAAGCCCCGTTTTGCAGAGGTCTTTCAGGAAGTGCGCTCGGTCAATCCAAATGTGATGGTCATGTACCACTGCGATGGCGCCATCGCCCCAATCATTAACGATCTGATCGAGATTGGGCTGGATGTTTTCAACCCGGTACAGCCCAATGTCCCCGGGCATGAGCCGCAGGATCTCAAAACAAAGTTCGGCGATCGCCTGTCCTTCTGGGGCGCCATCGACCAGCAGCATGTTCTACCGCTCGGCTCCAGCGACGAAATCGAACAAGATGTCGCCGAAAAAATTCGCATCCTGGGGGCATCAGGCGGCTACATGTGCAGCCCTGCCCACATTCTGCAAGCTGATACACCTCTGGAAAATATTGAAACCTTCCTTGGCGCGGTTCGCAAATATGGAAAGTATTAAATATGGAGAATGCGATGAAACGTGTAGGCTTTTTACTGAAAGTACGCCAGGACAAGCTGGAAGAATACAAGGCTCATCATGCCAATGTCTGGCCCGAAATGTTGGAAGCGCTCACCCGCACCGGCTGGCACAATTACTCATTATTCATGCGTGACGATGGGCTGATGTTCGGTTATTTTGAAACCCCCGAGAACTTCGACGCGGCGTTGGATGGGATGGCAAAGGAAGAGATTAACGCCCGCTGGCAAGAATTCATGGCGCCCTATTTTGAAAACCTGGGCGGCCAACACCCGGATGAGGGCATGTTGCAAATTCAGGAAGTTTTTCATTTGGATTAAGAACGGGCACGGCGATATATCGCCGTACTTGAGCACAATCCCCTAGTGTCTGAACCGCAGATTTTCGCTGAGACGATACAATCCACTTGGGACAGAAAGGAGCTGGTGCATGGCATATCAGTACCTGGCAATTGACTTAGGCGCAGAAAGCGGGCGCGTTATTTTAGGCACATTGGAAAACGGGCGTCTGCAGTTGGAAGAAGTGCACCGCTTTGCCAATAACCCGGTAACTACCCCGGACGGACTCCATTGGGATGTTCTACGCCTGTGGAGCGAGATTAAGGTCGGGATCACGCTGGCAATACGTAAACACTCTCAGAACATTGTTGGGATCGGAGTGGATACCTGGGGTGTTGACTTTGGCCTGCTGGACAAAAATGGCGGGCTGCTGGGCAACCCTTTCCACTACCGTGACAGCCGCAACGATGGAATGGTCGAAGAAGCTTTTCTAAGAATCTCGCGTGAACAAATTTTCGAAAATACCGGCATCCAGTTCATGCAAATCAACACGCTCTATCAACTGTTTTCAATGGTAAAAAACTCGGCAGAAACCCTTCAAGCCGCCGATAAACTTTTAATGATACCTGATCTTTTCAATTACTGGCTGACCGGGATCAAGGTCTCAGAATTCAGCATCGCAACCACCAGCCAGTGCTATGATCCTCGCCTGGGCGGATGGTCTCAACCAGTACTCAATGCCCTGGGTATCCCGGCGAATATTTTCGCCCCAATTGTACAGCCAGGCACGCTGCTCGGCCCGCTGCTGCCAGCTCTCGCCCACGAAATTGGAGCTTCATCCATTAGCGTGATTGCACCTGCCTGTCACGATACCGGATCAGCCGTGGCAGCAATCCCGTCAGCACAAGACTCTAAAGATTATGCCTGGATCAGTTCTGGCACCTGGTCTTTGATGGGAACAGATTCATCGGCTCCGGTGATCACCCCCGAAAGCCTGAAGTGTAACCTTACCAACGAAGGTGGCGTGTTTGGCTCCATCCGCTTGCTCAAGAACATCACCGGGCTGTGGCTGGTTCAAGAATGCCGCCGCACCTGGGCATCCCAGGGAGATGAACTCTCTTATGGCGATTTGACTGACCTGGCCGCCCAAGCTTCGCCTTTGAGGTCACTGATCGACCCGGACGCTCCCGAGTTTTCCCATCCCGGCGATATGCCCGACCGCATCCGCGCCTTCTGTCGTAGAACAAGCCAACCTGTCCCTGAAACCAGAGGAGAAATAATCCGCTGCGCTTTGGAAAGTCTGGCAATGAAGTATCGCAGTGTGCTGGAAATGTTGGAAAAAGTCACCGGGCGTTCCATGCAAGTTTTGCATATCGTTGGAGGCGGAACAAAAAACCGCCTTCTTAACCAATTTGCCGCCAATGGAACCGGTCTGCGCGTCGTCACGGGACCGGTGGAAGCCACTGCCATTGGGAACATCCTGATGCAAGCCATTGCCCTCGGGCATATCGACAGCCTGGAAAGCTCGCGCCAGGTGGTACGCCAGTCTTTCGAAGTGGAAACCTATCAGCCCCAAGAACGTGAGGCCTGGAATGAGGCCTACCAACGTTACCAGACAGTTGTCAACCCTTGATTTGAAGGATTACAAGATGGATATAAATCCAGTTTTGCAGATTAAACACATTTCCAAGCGTTTCGACACCACCCAGGCGCTCGATGACGTCTCGCTGAATCTATTTCCTGGCGAAATTCACGCTCTGTTGGGTGAAAATGGGGCTGGCAAATCGACTCTGATCAAGATTATGACGGGGATCTACTCGCCTGATGAAGGCGAATTATCCTTGGATGGAAAACCGATCCATCTGGCAAATTCTGTGGAAGCGCAAGCCTACGGTATTGCTGCCATTTACCAGGAACCGATGGTGTTCCCAGACCTGACAGTTGCCGAAAACATTTTTATCACTCATCGCAATCGTGGATGGGTGATGAACTGGAGCCAGCTGAATCGCGATGCCGACGCAATCCTTGCCAAACTGGGTGTCAAACTGGATGTTCGCATGCAAGCGCGCGGGCTGACCCTGGCTGCCCAACAAACTGTCGAGATCGCCAAAGCCATCTCACTCAAAGTGCGCATCTTGATTATGGACGAACCCACCGCCTCACTCTCGGCCCATGAGGTGCGACAACTTTTCAAGCTGGTTTACTCACTCCGCGACCAGGGTGTCTCAATTCTCTTCATCAGTCACCGAATGGAAGAAGTCTTTGAAATTGCCGACCGTGTAACCGTATTCCGTGATGGCAAGCAGATTTCCACCCTGCCGCGCAGCCAGGTAACCCAAGAAAGCTGCATCCAGGATATGGTAGGGCGCAAGGTTGAAGAATTCTTTGTCAAGAACAGTGCTCCGCGCGGCGAATTGCTGCTTTCGGCGCACAATCTGGGCCGCGCTGGTGTCTTTACTGGCTTGAATTTTGAAGTTTACCGTGGTGAGGTGTTGGGGTTCGCCGGTTTGGTTGGGTCGGGCCGAACAGATGTGGGTCTGGCACTCTTTGGTGTTGAACCAGCCGACTCTGGAGAGATCAGGGTGAATGGTAAAGCTGAAAAGGTACATTCGCCTGAACAGGCCTTGCACCTGGGCATCGCATACATGACCGAGGATCGTCGCCAAATTGGACTGACGATGACGATGTCAATTACCAGCAATATTTCACTTCCAATGCTGCGTCAATATTTAACGCCCTTTGGAATGGTAAAGCGCGCTGAAGAAACCGCAACCGCCAACCATTTCCGAGAGCGGCTTGCGATCCGCACCACGACGGTTGAGCAACAAGTCGGGCGTCTCTCGGGAGGCAACCAGCAAAAAGTGATGCTGAGCAAATGGCTGAATGCCCGCCCGCAGTTATTAATTCTGGATGAGCCAACCAGGGGTATTGATGTGGGCGCCAAGGCTGAAGTGCATCAACTCATCAATGAACTGGCAGCGCAAGGCTTGAGCATCATCCTGATTTCATCCGACATGCCCGAGGTGATTGCGATGAGTGATCGGATACTGGTCATGCGCGAGGGAAAACAAATGGGATTATTCACACGTGCGGAAGCCACGCAGGAAAAAATCCTGACTTCCGCCATGGGTGCCACCCCACCCTTTCCAGCTCAGAACCGGGATAATGAAGGCGAGGCAATGGTACCCGGTTCTTCACGGGCAAAGGAAAGCGAAATGGAGAAATCTGCATGAACTGGATTCGACGTACTTTCCGCCCTGAACAAGTTCGGGAACTAATCCTGGTACTGTTGATCGGATTAATTTTTGCTTTCTTCAGCACCCAGATTACAGGCTATTTCAGTCCGCGTATTTTTAACCGTATCACAGCCGACGTTGCAATCATTACTGTAGTCGCAGTCGGCGAGGTCTTGGTGCTGCTAACTCGGAACTATGATCTATCTGTGGGATCCATAGTCGGCGTGAGTGCGTATATAACTGGCACACTGCTGACCCGTAACCAAAGCATGCCCCCACTCCAGGCAGTTGCCATTGCAGTAGCTCTTGGCGCGCTAATGGGATTAATCAACGGGGCACTGGTTTCTTACGGCAAAGTCCCATCCATTATCGTCACATTTGGCACATTGGCAATTTATCGCTCTGTGTTGGTCGAGATATCCAATGCCAAAACGGTAGTAACAAGCCAGTTGCCGCAATGGCTGCTGGATTTGCCAGGCGCCAATTTGATGACCGTCGGGGGGTTCGATCTTCGCCCAATGGTCTTAATGGCACTCATCATCGTGGTGCTCTTCCAACTGATCATCACCTACCTGCCCTGGGGCAGACAGCTGCACGCCATCGGATCCAGCCCTGAAGCGGCGCGCATCGGTGGACTACCCGCACAGAAGATAGTGCTGGTGGCCTACATCGTGTGCGGCGCGCTGGCGGGATTGGCCGGGTTCATGTATCTTGTACGCTTCGGCAATATCACTGTTGTGGCGGCACAAGGGATGGAAATGCAGGTAGTTGCGGCAGCAGTTGTTGGAGGCGTCAGTACCAACGGCGGCACAGGCACAATGATTGGAGCGCTATTGGGCGCTTTCATGATCAATCTTCTACAGCAAAGTTTGCTGCGCTGGTTACAAATCAGCGAATTTTGGATCGACGCCTTGCTAGGCGCACTCATTTTATTGGCAGTACTTGTTGATCATATCATCATGGACAAGCTGCGCACGATTTGGGCCCGCTCCGCCTTACAAGTCACCGATCCAGCATCCGAAATCAAGGAGAGCAGCCATGTTGCATAAGATCGAGCGCTTTCTAACCTGGGAATCCCTGCTGGTAGTACTCTTGGCGGTGATCGTTGTGATCAATGCCGTGCAGACTCCTTTCTATCTGCGTCCTGAAAACCAAATTAACCTTTTCCAACTCTCAATTGAGAAAATCATCGTTGCATTGATCATGACCTTCATCATCATCAACGCAGAAATTGATCTATCAGTGGCTTCAATCATGGGACTGGCAGCCTGTACCACCGCTTACCTGTGGACCAACAAATACCCCATGGAACTTTGCATACTGGCAGGTCTTCTCTCTGGCGTAGCTGCAGGAATCTTCAACGGGTTCATGGTTTCCAAAATTGGGCTGCCGTCCCTGGTGGTGACTCTGGCCGGACTGATTGGCTATCGCGGCCTGGCACGGGTATTGCTTGAAGACCAATCGGTCGGACAATTTCCGGAGTGGTTTAACCGTTTGGGACAACAGCCCTTCATCGGTCCGTTTCCAATCGCGCTGATCATTTTCTTTATCTTGTTGATTATCGCCATCGTCATACTTCAGTACTCCGGATTTGGACGGCTGGTTTATGTGGTTGGAAACAATAAGGATGTCGCCCGCTTTTCTGGTGTCAATGTTGGGCGGGTAAAAATGACTCTCTACATCGCATCTGGTTTCATTGCCGCTCTGGCTGGTCTATTATACACAGCAAGGTTGGGCGCAGTTCGGGGCGATACAGCCCTGGGATTTGAACTGGATGTCATCACCATGGTTCTGCTGGGTGGCGTAAGTATCTTTGGAGGTTCGGGTTCTATATGGGGAGTGTTACTCTCCATTTTAATCATTCTCAATTTGCGCAACGGAATGGGGCTCGCCAATATCAGCGGAAATACTCAAACTGGCGTCATCGGTTTGCTGCTGATCATTTCCGTGCTTGGTCCCAATCTCGCCCGGGAGGCCAGGGCTGCCTGGAACCGGCGCACATACGTGCCCCGTGCGTGAACTACCCCATGAAACGAAAGGAGGAAAATATCAAGCCACCGGGATCATGATCATCCGAATTAACCCCATAAGAACCTGGGACTACTTCAAATGATACGCATGACTTGACCAAGAACCGGAGCCACAAATACACCATTTTTGTTTTCACTTGTTCGAAACGGGTATAGACCATATTCCCGTGCAGAGACTTTAACCATTAATCTAATTGGAGGAAGAAAATGCTGAAGAAAGTTGTCAATACGCTTTTGATCGTTACCATGCTGCTCCTGTCTGCCTGCGGCAGTCCGGCAACCCCAGCCCCTGCAGCGGCTACCGCTGTGCCCGCCACTGCTGTCCCCGCCGCTGCGACCGCTGTCCCTGCTGTCTCCGCAACAGTAGTGAAGGCCGAAACAGGCAAATCCATCGACATGGTGCTACTACCCAAATTCCTGGGAATCTCCGTTTTTGATGAAGCCAATCAAGGCGCTCAGGAAGCACATGCAGAACTAAAGAACGCCGGTAAATTGGATTTCCTTGGACCTACGCCTGAAAACAGCGTAGCCGGACAGATCGAAATCGTCACCAACTCCACCACTCAGGGCGTCAAAGCCATGATGATCAGCAACAACGCTGGTGATCAACTCGTCCCATCCGTCAAAGCCGCCCGCGCAAAGGGTATGACCATTGTCACCTGGGACTCCCCAGTCCCGTCCGGCGATGGAGAGCAGCTCTTCGTTGCTCAGGTGGATTTCAACCAGATGGGTAAGACCATGGCTGATATGGCTCTCGACATCATTGGGGCGGATGGAGGCAGTTTCGCAGTCCTCTCTGCTTCACCAGATGCCGCCAACCAGAACGCCTGGATCGCTGCCATGAAAGAAGCCCTCAAGGATGCTAAGTATTCCAAGCTCAAGCTTTTGGATGTGGTTTACGGTAACGATCAATCTGAGACTTCCTACAAGCAGGCACTCGCGCTGGTAGACAAGTACCCGGATATGAAATTGATCATGTCACCCACCACAGTTGGTATCGTTGCTGCCTCCAAGGCCATGCAAGATGAAAAACTGTGCGACAAGGTCAAGGTCTCCGGCCTGGGTCTGCCTTCTGAAATGGCGTCTTATACAAAGAACGGCTGCGCTCCCGAGTTCGCCCTGTGGAGCTTTGTCGACCTCGGCTACCTGACCTATTACGCCACCTATCTGTTAGCCGATGGCCAGTTACAGGGTGTTGCTGGCGAGACCTTCGAAGCCGGTCGTATGGGTACTTACACCATCGAAAAAGATCCCACCCGCCCCAATGGTCTTCGTATTGTCATGGGCCCATTCACAGTCTACAATAAAGATAATGTCGGTGATGCAGCCCCAGCAGCTCCCGCAGCGGCAAAAGCCGTTCCCGGCCAGTCCGTCAAAATGGTACTGCTGCCCAAATTTCTGGGAATCTCCGTTTTTGATGAAGCCAATCAGGGCGCTCAGGAAGCACATGCGGAACTGAAGAACCCCGAAAAACTGCAATTCCTTGGACCTACGCCTGAAAACAGCGTAGCCGGACAGATCGAAATCGTCACCAACTCCACCACCCAGGGCGTTCAGGCCATGATGATCAGCAACAACGCTGGTGATCAACTCGTTCCTGCAGCCAAAGCCGCCCGCTCAAAGGCGATGACCATTGTTACCTGGGATTCTCCCATCCCGTCCGGTGATGGCGAACAGCTCTTCGTTGCCCAGGTAGATTTCAACCAGATGGGTAAGACCATGGCTGATATGGCACTCGACATCATTGGGGCGGATGGCGGTAGTTTCGCAGTCCTCTCTGCCTCACCAGATGCTGCCAATCAGAACGCCTGGATTGCTGCCATGAAGGAAGCCCTCAAGGACGCCAAGTATTCCAAGCTCACACTTTTGGATGTTGTTTACGGTAACGACCAATCTGAAACTTCCTACAAGCAGGCACTCGCGCTGGTAGACAAGTACCCGGATATGAAACTGATCATGTCACCCACCACAGTTGGCATCGTTGCTGCCTCCAAGGCCATGCAAGATGAAAAACTGTGCGACAAAGTTAAGGTCTCCGGCCTGGGTCTGCCTTCCGAAATGGCTTCTTATACCAAGAACGGCTGCGCTCCCGAGTTCGCCCTGTGGAGCTTTGTCGACCTCGGATATCTGACCTATTACGCCACTTACATGATTGCCACTGGCACCATCAAGGGCGTTGAAGGTGAAACCTTCGAAGCCGGTCGTATGGGTACTTACACCATTGAAAAGGACCCCACCCGCGCGAATGGTCTGCGCATCGTCATGGGTCCATTCACCGTCTACAACAAAGACAACGTAGGCAACTAGTAATTTCCCGTTTACAAAAGCTGCGGGTGGAATGTCCACCCGCAGCTTCTCACTAAAATGACAATCAATCCCGCTCCTCGAGCAGAAATAGAATCCAGCTTTACGGGTTATTTTAGGGAATGGTAATATCAAGAGCAAGGATAGTGATCCAGGGTAGCGCACGGCGACCTCAATTGTTAGATCTTAAAATTAAGCGCGATAACTTTATTGATGATCTACGGCCAGAAGGAGTTTTATAATGAATAATGAAATGATCAACAAAATTCCGCTCAGCGATTATAGTTTGATAGGAAAGGATTCATCTCTGGCCATTGAAAAGGGCCTGGCAAATGCGAAGTGGTATGTTTCGCCTGTGCCACGGGAAAAGATGCGCGAACTCCTGGAACGAAAAGATGGCCCAGCCATACGAGATACACTCTTGTGGCTGGTATTGCTGTTTTTCTTTGGAGCTTGTGGGTTCATTCTGTGGGGAAGCTGGTGGGCAATTTTTCCTTTTGCCGTTTATGGCGTTTTGTATGCTTCGGTTTCAGACTCCAGATGGCATGAATCCAGCCACGGCACCGCCTTCAAAACGGATTGGATGAATAATGCCTTGTACGAACTGGCCTCCTTTATGGTGATCCGTGAATCAGTTCGCTGGCGCTGGAGTCACACTCGCCACCATAGCGACACGATCATAGTAGGACGAGACCCGGAGATCGCAGTTCCGCGGCCATTTAAGTTGGGCGTATTTATTCTCAATTTTTTCAATGTTTTTGCTTTTCGAATGTACTGGAGCAATGTACTGCTGCACTGCACCGGCAAAGTAACCGCAGATGAGCGCACCTACATTCCCGAAACGGAATATCCCAAATTATTTATCCGGGCGCGCATCTATGTTTTGATTTACCTGGGAATTATTGGATTAAGCATTTATTCAGGCAGCATTCTGCCTCTTTTATATATAGGTCTTTCGAGTTTTTACGGAGGCTGGCTGATGCCAGTCTACGGCAATACACAGCATGCCGGGTTGGCTGAGAACGTGCTCGACCATCGCCTGAACTGCCGAACAGTTTATATGCACGCAGTTAACCGCTACCTGTACTGGAATATGAATTACCATGTTGAACACCACATGTTCCCGTTGGTACCTTACCATGCCTTGCCGAAACTGCATGAACTCATCAAGGCGGATGTCCCGCCCGCCTATAATGGTCTTCGGGCGGCCTACAGCGAGATAATCCCCGCTCTGATGCGTCAGGCCAAGGACCCAACCTACTTTGTTAAGCGTCAACTCCCAGAAAGCGCGCTTGCCCTATCGCTATCGGATGTTTCCAGTAATGACAAAGCAGCCCTTGCCGCGGGTACATCCCAAGTGATTAAAACGGAATGTAAACATCTTGCAAATGGTTGGATTGAGATTTGCCCAAGCAGCCAGATTCGAAAAGAAGAGGTACTGCGTTTCGACCACAATCACCAAACCTTTGCCCTTTATTGCGACCAGAATGGGAGTTTTTACGCAACCGATGGCCTTTGCACCCATGGAAACGCACATCTGGCCGATGGTATGATAAAGGGAACGATTATCGAATGTGCCAAGCACAACGGACGTTTTGATATACGCGATGGCTCGCCTCAACGCTTGCCCGTATGTGTAGGATTAAAAACTTATCAGGTGCGCGAAAGCGGCGGCATGCTTCAAGTCGATTTATCCACAGCTGGCGGATACGGTGTAACTCAGGCATCTGACACGTACACATTCCGGGTGGTCAGCAACTTGAACGTTGCCACAACCATCAAAGAACTTGTGCTCGAACCCATAGACAGCGTTGGAGTGCCAGATTACCAGCCTGGTGATTAC
This sequence comes from uncultured Anaerolineae bacterium, assembly GCA_903846015.1. Classification (GTDB taxonomy): domain Bacteria; phylum Chloroflexota; class Anaerolineae; order Anaerolineales; family Villigracilaceae; genus UBA5195. The sequence continues at coordinate 23,108 of CAIMZS010000179.1, forward strand.
CTGCAGTTCAACATTCCGGATTATCCAGAACGCACATTGCAAGAAATTGAAATCGGGCCGCCTTACGAAACCACCTGGCGAACTCAAGGCATCTTCGACCTGAAAGCAGCCAACCCGGCCGCCTGCCGCCGTAATTATTCGATGGCCAACAACCCGCAAATTGAAAAAAACATGCGCTTCAATGTACGCCTGGCTGTGCCGCCCGCAGGTGTCCATTGCCTTCCTGGTGTTGGCTCGTCCTATGTTTTTAGCCTCAAACCAGGCGATAACGTTACCGCAACCGGGCCTTTCGGTGATTTTCATGTCAGGGAAACAGGCCGTGAAATGGTTTACCTGGGAGGAGGGGCCGGCATGGCTCCGCTGCGTTCGCATCTTTCGTGGCTATTTGAAACCCGCAAAACGAATGCTCTCGTGAGCTATTGGTATGGCGCGCGTTCACTTCAAGAAATTTTTTACCAGGAATACTTTGAAAACCTTGCGAAGTCATACAATAATTTCAAATTCCATGTCGGACTCTCTGAGCCACAACCAGATGATCAGTGGAACGCATACACCGGTTTTATCCATGAAATTTTGAAGAGTAAATACCTTGACTCGCATCCAAATCCAAAGAACATCGATTATTTCCTGTGTGGCCCCCCTGCCATGATCCAGGCCGCGACAGCCATGCTGAAAAACCTGAGAATTCCACCAGCGCAAGTTTTCTTTGATGAATTCTAGCAGCCAAGCGATCAAATTGCAGATCAAAATTTTTCCTAAATAAGTCTACGGAGCAGAGCTATGAAATTATTATTAGCGCGACATTTATGGGGCATTACCGAAACATGGGAGCAATCCTTTCCACGGATTCTCGCTGAAGGATACCAAGCCATCGAGACTCCTTTACCAGAGCCAGAAGATCAGGATCGTTTCCGCGCTTTATTGGATCAGTATGGATTTGAATATATTGCCATGGTTCTGACGAGCGGAGCGACAGTAACGGACCATGTTAATTCATTTCGGTCGCAAATTGAGTCTAGCAGCAAGCTGCGCCCCATGATGATAAATAGCCATAGTGGGCGCGACTCATGGACAGAATCACAGAGTCGCGAATATTTTAAACAAATACTGGCAGTAGAGGCAACGCTGGATATCCCGGTTGCCCATGAAACCCATCGAGGTCGGATCTTATTCAACCCCTGGATCACGGAACGAATGCTGCTCGAATTTGAGCATTTGTATCTTTGCTGCGATCTCAGCCATTGGGTATGTGTGTGCGAACGCCTGTTAAATAACGAATCGGAGATTATCCGCCTTTGTGCTGAGCGATGTATTCATTTGCACACAAGAGTTGGGTATGAGCAAGGCCCGCAGGTACCGGACCCGCGCGCACCAGAATATAAAACGCACCTGGAAGCACACGAAAACTGGTGGAATATCATCTGGAATACTCAGGCAGCCCAGGGGCGAAAAATCAGCACAATGACGCCAGAATTTGGGCCTCCTGGTTATTTGCACACACTGCCTTACACCAATATGCCGGTGGCTGACCTGTGGGATATTTGCAATTGGCAGGCACAGCGCCAGTCTGAACGCTTTGCGAATCAATTTCCTGATATTACCTGAACGAGCAGAATTGAACTCTATTCCTGCTTTCAAGAAATGAAGACCTCTTATAAAACAATAAAGGACAAACAATGTTAGAAACCCCTTACCCCGAACTTGACGATATGCTGAGAATGATGGGAGAAGCTGGTCGACACCTGGCAGATATCGAAGCTAGCGAAGGCGCAGCCGGAAATATATCGGTCTGCATGCGCTGGCCTGTTGAACCACGCTCCCGTTTTCAAGTGATGACCGAGATAGAACTACCCCAGTCAGTACCTGAACTCGCCCACGCGACATTTCTTGTCAGCGGTTCTGGCCGTCGGCTACGCGAAATCATCGATGAGCCAACCGCCAATATCGCCTGTATCGTAGTAAATCCGGGCGGCATAACCGGCAAGCTGTTTACATCCTACCAGCGTCGCTTCGAGCATGTCACCAGTGAATTTAATTCACACCTGGCAGTTCACTATGATCAGATTTGCACAACCAATACAAACTTTCACGCGGTCATTCACGGTCAACCCATTCACCTGACATACCTCAGCCACATCCCACGTTACCAGGATGAGCAATTTCTCAACTCACACCTGTTACGCTGGCAACCAGAAACGATCATTAACTTGCCTGAAGGTATTGGGTTTATCCCATTCCAGGTACCAAGCTCAACCGAATTGATGGCCGGGAATATCGTATCACTGCGCCAACACCGCATTGTTGTCTGGGCCAAGCATGGTGTCATGGCGCGTTCAGACATCTCCATAAAACGCGCTGCGGATCGGGTGGAATATGCCGAAACCGCGGCAAAATACGAGTTTCTAAACTTAAGCGTCGGAGAAATCGGTACCGGTCTCAGCAGCGAAGAAATTCGCTCGATTTGTTCCACATTTAATATCAAGCAGAATATATTCTAAATTTGTTTTGGTTTTATGGGATTTTCCAGAGAGCCATAAAAACACAACGGGAGCCAATATGACAATCGAAACCCAGGTCCAAACTGCCTACTCTGTTGCCGCAGAACGCTACGCCGCACTCGGAGTGGATACTCAAACTGCTCTCTCTGCGCTTGAAAAAGTCGCCATTTCACTGCACTGTTGGCAAGGCGATGATGTCGGCGGGTTTGAAAATCCGACCGGCGGGCTGAGCGGCGGCATTGCCGCCACCGGCAATTATCCAGGCAAGGCACGCACGGCAGATGAACTGCGGCGTGATCTCGATGTAGCCTACAGCCTGCTACCGGGCTCACACCGTCTTAACTTGCACGCCATTTACCTGGAATCTGACAAAAAAGTGGAGCGCAACGCCATCGAACCTCGTCACTTTGCAGCCTGGAAAGATTGGGCCAAAGCCGGTGGTCATGGGGTCGACTTTAACCCAACTTGCTTTTCGCACCCGCTGTCTGCCGATGGATTCACCCTTTCGCACCGCGATCCAGCCATTCGCCAATTTTGGATTGAACACTGCATCGCCAGCCGTCGGATTGGTGATTATTTTGGAAGGGAACTGGGCACTCCAGCAGTTACTAATATTTGGGTACCCGATGGATACAAAGATTCTCCGGCGGACCGCACCACACCCCGCTTGCTGCTGCTGCAGGCTCTTGATGAAATCCTGGCGGAAAAATTACCTGACAACTTGGATGCAGTTGAACCTAAACTTTTTGGCATTGGCTCAGAAAGTTATGTCACTGGCTCGATGGAATTTTACAGCGCTTACGCTGTCAGCCGAAAAATCCTGCTCACACTTGATTCCGGCCATTTCCACCCCACTGAAACGATCGCGGATAAAATTTCTTCACTCTTGATCTATCTCGACCAAATCCTGCTGCATGTAAGCCGCGGCGTTCGCTGGGACAGCGACCATGTCGTCACTTTTAATGATGACCTGCAGGCCATCGCCCAAGAAGTTGTGCACTGTAATGCCCTGGAACGCGTTCACATTGGGCTGGACTATTTCGATGCCAGCATCAACCGCATCGCAGCCTGGACGATTGGCACAAGAAATACCCAGCGCGCCCTGCTCCAGGCCCTGTTGGAACCGCACCAAATGCTGAATACATTCGAGGCGCAAGGCGATTTCTCCAGCCGCCTGGCCTTGCAAGAGGAATTAAAGGTGATGCCCGCCAATGCCGTCTGGGATTATTACTGTCTCAGCAAAAGCGTGCCGGTTGGCATGGCTTTCATGGATGTTATAAAAACGTATGAGAAGGCTGAATTAACCCAAAGATAAATTGGTCCAACAATCCTAAACAGCATTCGGGATTGTTTTATCCGCACTGGTGACAGATGCGGACACTCTAGAACCAGGCACTACAAATCGATATTTCCCTCCCTTTGAGGACGGGCGACAATTGGTGTAATGGTACCCGGTTCTGCACGGGCACAGGAGTTAGTATGAATGGATGGAACGGTAAGATTTTAGATATTGATCTGGCAACACAAACCCATAAATCATATCCTCTGGATATGGAAATGGCAAAACAATTCATTGGTGGGCGCGGCCTTGGCGCTCGACTGCTGTGGGACCTGGTTGGCCCCGAAGTGGAGCCGCTGGCACCCGAAAATGTGCTCATTTTTACCAATGGACCTTTAACCGCAACTGGTTACCAGACCAGCAATCGTTTTTCGGTTACGACCAAAAGTCCACTGACCGGCACAGTGTTGGATGCCAATTCTGGCGGTTTTTGGGGCATGCAGTTTAAAAAGACCGGATACGATGTGCTCATCGTGCGAGGAAAGGCTGTCAGCCCCATTTGGATCGAAATCAAGAACAGTGAAGTGACTTTTCACGACGCCAGCGACTTGTGGGGTATGCGAGTCTATGCTGTGACGGAGAAATTGGGCCAGGATAATAACCGCCGCAATGTACTCTGCATTGGTCCGGCTGGCGAAAATCTGAGCCGGATCGCGGCAATTATGAATGACCGTGAGCGGGCTATGGCGCGTGGCGGTCCCGGTGCTGTAATGGGCTCAAAAAACTTGAAAGCCATCGTAGTTGAGGGTTCAGGGCGTCCAGAAATAGATGACAAGGAGCGTTTTAAGTTCCTTTTGTATGAAACCCGCAAACTCCTGGCGGCCAGCCCGCTCACCAGTCAGGCACTTCCAGAATTCGGCACAGTGGTGTTAATGAATATCATGAACAACATTGGCGCTCTGCCAACCCGCAACCACCAAGAAACCCAATTCGAGGGTGCCGAAGATATTTCTGGTGAGACCCTCACCGAGAAATATCTGGTCAAAAATGCATCCTGCTGGGCCTGTCCGATTGGCTGTACACGTATCAGCAAAACCGAGAAGGTTGAAGGCGAAGGGCCTGAATTTGAAACCACCTGGGCCTTCGGAGCACAATGTGGTATTAACGACCTGGCTGCCATCATCGAAGTCAACTCCCTTTGCAATGACCTGGGGCTGGATACAATCTCGGCAGGTTCAACCATTGCCTGCGCAATGGAAATGAGCGAAAAAGGTTATATCGACTCTGATTTACGCTTTGGGCGCGCCGACCTGCTGGCCGGCTGCGTTGAGGATATAGCCTACCGTCGAGATTTGGGCGCTGATATGGCCGAAGGTTCTCTGCGCATGGCGACGAAATTCGGGCATCCCGAACTGTCCATGACAGCCAAGGGAATGGAAATGCCCGCCTACGACCCACGCGGGCTGCAGGGGCAGGGCCTACTTTACGCTACATCCAATCGCGGCGGTTGTCACATGCGTGGGAACATGATTGGGCTGGAAGTATTGGGGCTGCCAAAACTGATTGACCGCTTCGTGGTACAGGGCAAGAGCAGTTTTGTCATCTTGAATCAAAATTCCAACGCCGCAATTGACTCGCTGGTGATCTGTAAGTTCACAAACATGGGCGTAGCTGATGAATACTTCGCCCGTGTTTTAGGCGCGGTGACCGGTATCCAATATGCCACTGGCGAATTGATCAAAACTGGTGAAAGAGTTTGGAATCTGGAAAGGCTCTACAACCTGCGAGAAGGCTTTACAAACAAGGAAGACACTTTGCCAGATCGTTTGCTCACCGAAGCCCCCCTGACTGGCCCATCTAAAGGCTGGGTCTCACACCTCGAGCCGATGCTAAAAGAATATTATCGCAGCCGTGGCTGGGACGAATATGGTGTGCCCACTCCCAATAAACTGGCTGCCCTGGGATTGGCAAATTTATAGGGTTACTCTCATCGCGATAGTCCCGGTTCCTACACGAGACAGGGAACGTGTTCCCCGCGATGTAGCTCGAGGTAAACCCCAGCACTTGTGGGGCCTATGCACAGGGACGGTCTATAACCATCCCAGTCACCCCGATGCCAATACACTATCCCTCATCGCTTAACGGACGGGAATGGAGAAATAAAATGGTTGATCCACGAATTTACGAAATGTTTCGCGAAATTGGCCGCGATCTGTACACCGCCAATATGATTTCATCCCACGGTGGAAATTTGAGTATTCGCCTGGGTGACCGGGTAATTATCAAACGCCGTGGCGCTATGCTGGGCAATCTCAAAGAGCACGATTTGATTGAAACCCGGCTGGATAAAAACGACAGTGGCGTAGCTCTGGCTTCCACGGAACTACTCGTCCACCGGACTGTCTATCTGACTACACCTGCCCTTGCCATCTGTCACTGCCACCCACGCACGGCGATCGCCTTTTCCCTTTCCCGTGACGAGATTGTGCCGATTGACAACGAGGCATCCTATTTGCTAAAAAAGGTGCCGGTCATCGCGGAAGAGTTTGCCTCTGGTACGCCACAGATGGCCAACAAGGTAGCCAGCGCCTTGCAGAATTACAAAGTTATCATGCTGCGCGGACACGGTACCTTTGCCACCGGACAAACATTGGATGAGGCTTTTTTCTGGTCTTCCACTGTAGAAGAGGCTTGCCAGATTATGCTGTTTACAAAACAAATAAATGAGCCGTTCATCGAATATCGAAAAATGAGCGAATCTTACAGCAAGTTCTAATCGTGGTCTTTGACCTTCTTGAAAGAAAGAAAGTAGATATTGGTTTGTGCAAGGAAAGCAGGACAGGTCTCTGTAACCTGTCCTGGCAAGATTATTCAAGTTGCCTGCTTGCGCCTTAACAAGAAACAGCTATTGACTTTCAATCTATGCTAGGCAATCAAAAATCCAAAATCAGCCGCTAGTTCCGGTTTCTCCGAAGAGAGAATTGAGCCCACATGCCCAAAGCCCAACTTTTCATTACCTGCTTAGGTGACCAGTTTTATACAACCACTCTTCAGAACATGACGCATGTACTGGAGCGCCTGGGGGTGGAATTGACTTTTCCATCTGGACAAACCTGTTGCGGGCAGCCTCTATTCAATAACGGATTTGAAGATAAAACGCGCGCCGTAGCCCTGAATTTCATGCATGCCTTTGAAAAAAGTGATGCCCCCATTGTGGGGCCATCCGGTTCATGCGTCAGCATGGTCAAGCATCACTACGCGCAATTGTTCCCGGTCGGGACGCCTGAACATGCTCTGGCAGTTAATATTGCAGCGCGAACATTTGAGTTTACCGAATACTTGGTCAACGTTTTAAAAATATCCGACGTTGGCGCAGTCTACCCTCACAAAGTTACATACCATGCCTCCTGCCATTACCTTCGTGAGATGGGGCTGAAAACCGAAGCCAAAACCCTTTTAGGCGCAATCAAAGGATTGGAACTCATTCCACTCAATGAAGAGGATACCTGCTGCGGTTTTGGTGGCGCTTTTACAGTCACATTTCCCGAGGTCAGCCAGGCCATGATGAATAATAAAGTCAACCACATCATGGCTTCAGGCGCTGATACGGTTGTGACGTGCGAGCCAGGCTGCCTGATGAATATCGCAGGTGGACTTCACAAGGCCGGCTCAAGTATCCGCGCCATGCACATCATTGACTTGCTGGCATCATAGCAATCCTGGATTCAGGAGAGAAGAGCATTATATGAGCAGCGACCCGCACTCTTACATTGGTTTTGAAGAATACAGCGATCATATTCCAGCCAGCATCCCGGCGGCAGTTCAGCAAGCCACCAGCCGTTTTGTTGGCGGGCGTACGGCCCGGGTGGCAGAACTACCTCAATGGGAGCAGCTGCGCCAAATCGGCTCAGATATTCGCCTGCACACCATCCAGCACATGGATGTTTACCTCACCCGCTTCGAAGAGAAAGTACAGGCAGCCGGCGGAATCGTTCATTGGGCTTCAACTGCCGAAGATGCGCGCCAGATCGTGCTGCAGATCGCGAAAGACCACGATGTTAAGCTGGCAGTTAAATCCAAATCAATGGCGACGGAAGAAATAGATCTCAACCACGCCCTGGAAAACGCGGGCATCGAAGCGCTAGAAACCGACCTGGGTGAATACATCATCCAGCTAGCCGGAACTGGTCCATCTCATATCATTGTTCCGGCTGTCCATCTCAAAAAAGAGGAAATTGCCGCCCTCTTCAGTGAAAAACTCGGGATCAATGCGCCCCCCGACCCGATTGAATTAACACGTATCGCCCGCGAAACCCTTCGGGGGAAGTTTTTATCCGCTGAAATGGGTATTTCAGGCGCTAATTTTCTCATCGCGGAAACTGGCACCATTGTCATGGTCACAAATGAAGGTAACGGGCGAATGTGCACCACCATGCCTGATTTACATGTTGCGGTGGTCGGCATTGACAAGGTCATCCCAGACTGGGAATCGCTGACAATTTTCCTAAAGCTGCTGGCGCGCTCAGCCACAGGACAAAAGCTCTCCACATACACCCAGTTCATCACCGGGCCGCGTCACACCGATGGCGAATTTGGCCCCAAAGAATTTCATATTGTTTTGTTGGATAATGGCCGTTCAAACATTTTGAAAGATCCCATCGGGCGGGAAGTATTAAAGTGTATCCGCTGTGGGGCTTGCGCAAATGTTTGCCCCGTCTACAAAAATGTTGGCGGCTTCGCCTATGGTTGGTTCATCTCTGGCCCCATCGGGGCCATCTTCGCCCCGCAGATGCTCGGAACCCAGGCCGCGCGTGAGTTGCCCTATGCTTCCACGTTGTGCGGAGCCTGCGCCGAGGTTTGCCCGGTCAAAATTCCCATTCCAACCATCCTGCGCCATCTACGCCGCCGCGTTGCCCAGGGCGATGAATTTGCTGAACCAGTCATGCCGGTCGCTTTCAGCGCCATTGCCGGCCTTGCCGCGCTTGCTCTCGCCCAAAACTGGATGTATCGCTTTGGCACACGCCTGCTGCCATTTTTTATGCGCATTTTCAATCGAGATGGTTGGATCCCCAGCGCGCCATACCCACTCAGCCGCTGGACAAAAGCGCGCCCGTTACCAGCCTTCACTGCCGGATTTAGAAAATGGTGGAAAATGCGCTCCGTAGCTGGAAAGGATTCGCACCAATGACAAATCAAATCATCGAAAACATTCGACTCTCGTTGGGTCGCTCAGAACAAATGCCGCTCAATCCGCGCCCCGCCATCTTTGAGTCACGCCAACCGGAATCGCTGAATCACGAAACGGATGGCTTTCTCGATGAAGTTCGCAAACTTTCCGGCGTTGCCCAGAAAATTACAGCGGAAAGTGTGGCCAGCGCCCTGCGAGTCTTGGTGGCCGAAAGTGACATTCGGAAGGCAACCGTTTGGCATGAACCCTTTCTAGAACAACTTGGCATTGAAAAAACCCTCCGCGCCCTGGGCGTTGAGCTCGTTTCTCCCCATGCTGACAAACACGAAATGGCCTTATGCGATCTCGGCATTACCACAGCCGATTTTCTACTCCCAGAAACAGGCACTGTCGTGCTGCGCTCATCGGATCAAAAACCACGCGCCGTTTCGCTCCTGCCGCGAATTCACCTTGCGATAGTCCAACCGGAAATGCTGCGCGCAGATATGCATCAAGTTTTTGCTGAAGGCAAAGACAGTCACTATCTTGTCTTTATCACCGGCCCCAGCCGCACCGCCGACATTGAATTAACCGTGACGCTGGGTGTGCATGGACCTAAATATTTATTTGTCTGGATGTTGGAGGGTTAAAAACCATGCGGCTTATTGGAAAAACTATTGCAACCCTGGTAGCTGAGGGTGTCGAGGATTTAGAATATTACGTCCCTCTAATGCGCTTCCAAGAGGAAGGCGCTACTGTTTTAAGCGCCGGACTGGATCTGAAGCCTGTCAGGGGTAAAAATGGGCTCATAATCAGTCCAGATACGACCATCGCCTCGCTTGATCCCAAAAATTTGTTTGCAATTATCATTCCAGGGGGCTGGGCGCCTGATAAATTGCGCCGGTATCCAGTTGTTATCGATCTGGTACGCCAGATGGACCTGGCTGGAAAACCAATCGGCATCATTTGCCATGGCGGGTTGATTGCCATCTCGGCCGGCATTGTCAAGGGGCATCGCGCCACTGGCTCTCTCGGCATCAAAGACGATCTGATCAATGCTGGAGCAATCTGGTTCGACGAACCAGCCTTTCGCGATGGAAATCAAGTTTGGGGGCGAGTTGTTGCGGATATACCAGCTTTTTGCCGTGAGTTGGTAGCGGCATTAGTACAATATTCTTAAACATGGCTAAAAAACTGTAACGGAATAATCGGCGGTTTCGTTTTTTTAATTTCGCTCTGAACGACTTTATAAATATTTTTACCACCAGATACATTGACTACGCGTAAAAACATTATCAAGGAGATGATTCGATGGCACACCGAAAAATAAGTTCTGCCTCAGCGGATTTTATCATTCCAGCACACGCCAACAATGACAAAGGCAAAGAGGTAAAGATCAAGCTTGCCAACACTGGAACATATGATGTCTATCAGAAAGATTTGCCTGCGAACCTGCCCAGCAGCTATAACTGGATCAACAGTTTTGGCCTGAAGAAACGGCCAAAGGATGCCAAAGATCCCAACAAAACCATCGATACATCAGATTCAGATCCATACCCTGCTACTGTCGAATCCTACACCATCGAATTGGACGATTCGGCAGGCAAAGAACCAGTTTACTTTGATGGTACACGAGTGAAAAATTTTCCTGCAAAAAAAACAATCGCCAGTAACGGACGCGCACACGTAGTTCTTGCGCTGGGCGACCCTCCGATCGGCTGGCCCAAATAATCATTGCTCAAGACTGTTGCCTAGTTCATTCCACGCAGCTTGGATTTCTTGATTATACGCAATGTTCTCCAGGAAAACTCTTTTGGCGGCCAGGTCTTTGATCCTGGCGGCACGAGCTAACAAGGCAGCATGAGCCATCCGGATGATTTCATCTGCGCGCGGGTGGCTGACGGCACGCAGCACAAAGTAACAATTGATATACACCCGCAGTGGCTCATCACAGCCTTCCAGGTTACCTTCCGCATCGAGAGTATCCAGTATTTTCTGAGCGAATTCCTGGGCTTGGGAAAGATGACCAAGCGCTAACATTGCCCGCGCCAGCCCTGCCTGCGGTTCAGTTGCCAATGCGTGCTGGCGCAAATTCTGCCTGATCTCCAATGCAGCTTGATAGGAATCAATTGCGCCGCTGTATTCGCCAGTTGCAAAAAGATTATGGCCAAGATACGTCAACGCCCAGGCCTGACCAGAAGGGTCCTCGATCGATTTCGCCAGCGCCAATGCCTGCCGGGCATAAGTCAAAGCCTGATCCTTCTCGCCCCAGGCGCCTGCCTGTGAGCTTAGATTTATCAAACTGTACGTTTCGGTAAAGCGATCTCCTGTTTGGCGTGAAATACGCAAAGTCATCTCCGTGTATTTCCGACCTGTCTGATAGTCCCCCATGGCTGCAGCAATCCATCCAAGGTTGGTCAGCACAACCGACTCGCCCTTGTAATCACCAACTTTCTGGGCCAGGATCAAAGCCTGGTGATAATACGACTGCGATTCATCCAAATCCCCATAATATCCAGCTAGCAATCCAAGATTGTTTAATATTCTCGCCTTTATTCCCAACGAATCAACCTGGTCAGCAATCTCCAGACTATCCTGGAAACATGTTTTTGCTTGTTCGAACCGTTTTTGTTTTAGATAGACCAGCCCCAGCATATTGAGAAACTTCGCCTCCGACCGCGCATCGCCTATTTTTCGAGCGAGACCCAGCCCGGCGGTATTTTGGCGAATCGCAGCCACAAGTTTCTCATGGCGATAAAGCATAACTGCCCAAAGCATATAGACCTGGAGCATTATTTCAGGATTGCCGGAGGCCTTCGAGAGCGAAATCGTCTGCTTGATCTGCGAAATCGCATCCCTGGTATCACCCGAATAAACATGAAAATCAATTTTCCTTAACCCAACCTCAGCCTGTTTGTCCTTTTCTGAAAGCCTTTCGGCTATCGCGCCTAATAACAACAGATCCTGCTGCTGAAGTTCTTTCTGACCTTGATACCGGTAGGCTTTCTCCCTTCCTAGTAAAAGTGAAAATCTTCCAGTCAAATCATTTTCAGCGGTTAGCGCCAGGGCGCGCGTGTAATAATCCACTGCCAGGTTGTTCTGGTACGATTCCCGCGAGGCATCTCCGGCCAGGCGCAGGTAATAACGGGCTTTTTCAAAAAGCCTGGCTTGCTCGGCATGGTAAGCCAACTCAGCATAGCGGTTCTTAAGCTGGGCTGCATAAACCCTTTCCAAAATATCCAGGGCAACGGCATGCAAAGCTTCACGCCGAGCCTGCATTTGCATTGTATAAGCAGCATCGCGCAATAGGGCATGATAAAACAAGTATCGATTGGCGTTCAGCGCTGACCAAATCGAAGCGTTTTCGGCCTCATGAATGGCCACCGTCACACTGGCCGAATTTAATGCCATCTCCGTAAGAATCTGGACTTCGAATTCTCTTCCCAATATCGAAGCCGCCTGGACAATCTCCCTGACGTGCTGAGCCAATTGGTCCAGGCGGGCGATCAGGATAGCATCGATATCGGGCGGCAAAGTCAAACCATAACCGGAGGCACTTACTTCCCAGCCAGTTTCTGTATTAAACAGCAAAC
>CAIMZS010000180.1 GCA_903846015.1 uncultured Anaerolineae bacterium
CTTAACGCTTTGACAGAGCCAAAGGCTCCCTCAAAAAGCCCGCTGTATGCCGCGAATGGGTTACCTCCCACTGCGGCAATGATGACACCACCGAGGATGATGGCAGTAAAGACTGCCAGTAGTGGTACTAGCACCGCATCTTTTGCTGCCAGAAGCGTTTCTTTCAAAACCGTCCGGATGTCTTTTTTTTGCATCGTCCATGTCCTTCCAACCTGTATATGTACAACTTTATTATAAAACAGAAAAGGGAAAGAGATTTCTCTCTTTCCCTTTTTATTATACGACAGGTACTGTCAGTTTACGGTTTGGCCGGGCTGACACCGGTCTTGAGCGAACCATCCAGCAGGGCCTTGGCGATTTCATCCATCTTGGCCTTGACAGCGGCGGGTACCTTGCTGTCAAGATCATGGTAAGGAGCGAAGCCGCCCTTGCCGGTGAAGTTGGTGCCGCCGGGGAAAGAGCCTTCCTTGGCTGCCTTGACCAGATCGAAGACGCCTGGGGTGATCAGCTTCATGGCGCTGGAGAGCAGCATTTTCTGCGCTTCCGGCAGGGTGAAGTACTGGTCGGCGTCAACGCCGATGGCATAAACGCCCTTCTGGGCAGTCGCGGTAACGGCGCCGTTACCGGTGTTGCCACCACCACCAAAGACCACATCCACGCCCTTGTCGATCATGGAATTGGCGGTTGTGGCGCCCCACTCTGGGTCAGAGAAAGTTTTGTCAAAGCCGACATCGTTGTGGTAAACATTGGTTACTTCAACGGTTGGGTCGATATAGGCAGCGCCAGCGCGATAGCCTTCACCATAGCGCCAGACGGGCGGGACAGCATCGGTGCCAAATACGCCGCCGATTTTCTTGGTGGTGGTCATTTGGGCAGCGAGAGCGCCCACCAGGAAGCCAGCCTGATCTTCAGGGAACACCAGCCCAACCAGGTTGGCGGGTACAGCCTTGGTGGTATCCTGAGTTTGATCAACACCAATGAACTTGACGTTCGGGTAGGTGGCAGCAGCCTTGCCGGTTGCTTCTCCCAGGCCGAAACCAACGGTCACGATTACATCGTAACCAGCGTCGGCGAAGGTGGAGATATTCTTGGCGTAATCTTTGGCATCGGCGGTTTCGATATACTGAACCTTGGCGCCCAGGTCTTTTTCAGTCTGTTTGACGCCTTCCCATGCGGATTGGTTGAAGGATTTGTCGTCAACTTTGCCAACATCGCTTACCAGACCAACGCAAAATACATCGGCGCTTTTGCAGTCCGGTGCGCCGCCGCTGGCAGCGCCGCAGGCGGGCAGAAGCATTGCAGCCACGAGCAGCAGAACAACTACAGTGTAAAACTTTTTCATGGTTCTTCTCCTCTTACATGAAAGGGGGATTGTCAGTCGTGACAAATGCCACGATCTTATAATGTGAGTATACAGCCACTTTTCCCATTGTGCAAGCGGTGATAGGTCACTATTTGTGACCAAAAGTGGATAATGTTGGGCCTGATCAACCTGCCGGGTTGGCTTCGCCTCGTTTTACGCCCAACATCAGCCACAGGGCAATCGCCATGAAAATAGGTGAGACCAACATGACAGAGTTGTAGTTGTTGCCAGTCAGTTCGATCAAAATGCCGTTTAAATTTGGTCCGGCGATGGCAGATAGTGTTGAAAACAGGTAATACAAACCGGTGTAAGTGCCTATGCGCGCCGTGTTGGTCATATCCACTACCATCGGGAGTGAATTGATATTGATCAACGACCATGCCACCCCGGCGGCCATCAGGAAGAGACTGATGACTGGTATGGTTCCCAAAACAGGCGCTTTGCCAAGCACGGTGGTCAGCGTGGCTACTGGGGTGAAGTACATGCCTGCTAGCAACGAACCCATCAACACGATCCCAATCGAGATTGTGGCCTTTCGCCCGATGCGCGCTCCGATCACGCCTGCTAACAAAGCAAACAGGACAAAAGTCAGTGAGAGATGTCCGAGCAGGCGCGATCCATCGGCTTCATTCAATCCCAGGTGGTTTTTGGCATACAGTGTAAAGAAGGCTTCGATGGCGGTATAGCCCAAAAACCAAAAGAAGATTGCTAGCAACAAGCGTAAGGCGCTCTTATCTTTATCCGCTAACACTTCCTTCAGGCTTTCGAGCATTCCGGGCTGTTTTTCGCTATCGCCATAGTCACGAGGTTCTTTAATAAAGATGAATACCAGTACTGCTGCCGCAATCACAAGTGCAGAACCCATCCAGAATGGGAAGGCCGGGTTCATTTTGTAGAGTGCGCTGCCACCCAGAAATGATATGATCGCGCCAATACCGCCCATGAAATTGATGATGCCGTTGGCTTGAGAACGTTTGTCCGATGGGGTTATGTCAGGCATTAGAGCCACAACCGGGGTGCGCCACATCGCCATGCTCAACAAAAGGGTGCTGGTGCAGGCAACGAAAAGTGGCAGCACAGCCGCAAATGGAATGATTCCAAAAGCCAGCGCACCCAGGGGCGCGCCAATTAATATGAACGGCATTCGCCGTCCGATTCGTGTGCGCAGCTGGTCCGACCAGGCCCCGACTGGCGGCTGGATGAATAGTGCGGCGATGTTATCCAGGGTCATAAAGAACCCGATGAAAATGGGCGAGAGGTGAAATTTATCTGCCAGAAATATTGGCACAAAAGCGTTATAAACACCCCAGATAACGCTTACGCCAAAAAAACCAAACCCAAGCAGGAATATCCGACTGTACGAGAATTTTTGCGGCATGGTTGCTCTCCTTGTTCAATCTATATTTAACGTGTAAAGCATAATTTTCTACGTTTTACGCGTTAAACCATTAATAAATTTGTGGTCGGATTCGCTTAGATCGGCGTTTGGCAGCATATCAGGGCGATTTTTCAACGTGCGCTGCAGAGACTGTTCGCGTCTCCACCTGGCGATTTTGCCATGATCGCCTGAAAGCAGGGTCGGGGGCACGCCCCATCCTCGAAATTCCACCGGACGGGTGTAATGCGGATATTCGAGCAAGCCCGAGGCATGTGAGTCATCGGTTGCGCCATCCGGGTCGCCCAGGACGCCGGGCAACAGCCGCGAGATCGCATCAATTAATATAAGCGCGGGTAATTCACCGCCGGTCAGAACATAATCTCCAATTGAGATTTCATCAGTAACCAGGTGCTCACGGATACGTTCATCGATGCCTTCGTAGCGTCCGCATAGCAACGCGATTTGTTGGTGTGCGGCAAGCTCGAAGGCAATCTTCTGGTTGAAGACCCTGCCCTGGGGTGTCATCAGGATGACCGGGCAGGGAGCTGGGCTGCCGAGTACGCTTTCAACCGCTTCGAAGACCGGATCAGGTTTCATGACCATCCCGCCCCCGCCGCCATAGGGCGTATCATCGGTGGTGTGGTGTTTGTCGTGCGTGTAGTCGCGAATATTGTGTATGTTGAATTCAAGCAAGCCTCGTTCGGTGGCTTTTTGTAGGATGCTGGCCTGAAGATAAGGGGCAAATGTATCGGGGAGAAGGGTGAAAATGTCAAAGCGCATGTATTTATTCTAGTATAAAATCCACCTGTGCGGCAGATGAAAAATTTAATAATCTTATGAGATTATGCTTCTCCGGCTTGACGCTGATTTATCGAAGATGGTAAGATGATATACCTATGTATCTTCGTGGAAGTAAATGGAGTATGAACAAGCGGCGCAAGCCGTTCAATTATTTCAAGATCATCAGCCTGGTGTTGATGATCGCGTTTGTCATGTATTTCGGTGTTGTACTCGTTCCGAACGTTCAAAGCACTTTCCTGCCTACGCCTACCCCCACTCGTTCTCCAGAATCGTTTGTTACCGAAGCAGGCCAATTATTTGAACAGGGCAAACTTCCGCAGGCTATTCAGGCCTATCAACAGGCTGTGCGCGCCATGCCTAATGATGCCACTATTTATATTTCACTGGCACGGGTGCAGGTGTGGGCCGGGAAATATAAGGAAGCGCAGACTAGCGCGGAAAACGCCCTGTTGTTAAATAATAACAATTCCATGGCTCATGCCGTTCGCGGTTGGGCTCTTGAGGCTCAAAGAGATTTTCTGACTGCATCGACTGCCATCGATAAGGCCATCGAGCTTGACTCTAAAAATGCGCTGGCCCATGCTTATAAAGCGGAATTACTAGCAGACCAATACCTGGAGGGCACTGGCACTCTGGATGTGGTTGCCAAAATGAGTGACGAATCTAATACTGCCTTAGCGCTCGGGCCAGACTTACTGGAGACACATCGCGCTCGTGGTTATGTTCTTGAAGCAACCGGTAACAATGATGAAGCTATTCTTCAATACAACCAGGCGATTGCGATCAATAAAAATATTGCCGATGTGCAGGTGTCATTGGGGCGCTGTTACCGCGCCCTGGCTGTCTACGACAAAGCCGTCGATGCTTTTACAAGTGCCAACCAGCTCAATCCCAGCGATCCGACCCCTTTGTTGTACATCTCACGTGTATATGAGACAGTAGGCTCTTACCCAAAAGCAGAACAATACGCCCAACAAGCCGTAAAAACTAACCCGACCGATGCCCTTCTACGCGGCAATTTAGGCGTGATGTATTATCGAAACTCAAAATGGCCGCTGGCAGCGGATGAATTGTCGCTGGTGGTCAATGGCGGTAAAGATCAGGATGGTGTTGAGGTTGCGGCGATCAAACTGTCCCCGGACGCTTCGCGTGTGATCCAATATTTCTTTACTTATGGAATTGTGCTTGCCAAGTTAAATCGCTGCGGAGAAGCACTGCCCTTATTTCAACAGATTTTGAGCACCGTGCTCCCAAATGATGAGATTGCTCGTTATAACGCCAATGAAGGTATCCGCATTTGTGCAGAATTGGTTGGCGCAACCGCTTCGCCCGCTTCTGGCACTCCGGGTGCGTCCACTTTGGGTACGCCTTCTTTTAGTCTAACCGGTACGCCCACCCCTTGACCCGATATCTTGCTGCCTGGTAAAGAAGGCCAGCGAGACTGTTTCCAGTTAGAAAAAAATGAACCTTGCTCCTCGTGGACCGATTTTTAACCGGCGGCGGGTAAATAATATCTACCGCCTATTTATCTATGCCATTCTGATCATTGTCGCATTGTGGGTTTTATTTGGCGTTAACCGCGGCGATATAAAACCAATTGGTGACCCTACTGCCACGCCTACCCGCGCTGCCATCTCATACACGGGTGAGGGTGATGCTCGTTTTACGTCCGGAGATCTGGGGGAGGCGATTCTGTCATATCGTAGAGCCCTGGAACTGGATCCGAATAATGCCCAGGTATGGGCCACACTGGCCCGCATCCAGACCTATAACTCGCAGCTTAAAACCACCGATGAAGACCGTCGTATCGCCCTGACCGATGCGCTTAATTCCATTAATCAGGCCAAGGCTCTGGCTCCCGATGATAGTACGGTGATAGCAACGCGCGCCTTTGTGCTCGATTGGAATGCATCGCAAAGTATTTCGGGTGATCGCGCTCCAGCTTTGCTGGTCGAGGCCGAACAGGAAGCCATCCATGCCCTCAACCTGGATAATGCCAATACGCTGGCGCTGGCTTATTACGCCGAGATCTTGATCGATCAACTCAGGATGGCTCAGGCTGAGAGTAATATTCTCAAAGCAGTCGACCAGGGTCAGAACTTGATGGATGTGCATCGCGTTTATGCTTACTTGTTGGAGACCTCTGGGGATTACAACCAGGCGATTGTCGAATATCAAAAGGCGGTTCAGATCGCCCCTAATCTGACTTTTTTATATATGCGTATTGGCGTTAATTATCGCACCCTGGCATTTAATAGTACCATCAAGGAGCAGCGCCTGGCGCTTTATAATAATTCGCTGGAGTTTTTCTCCAAGGCGGCTAAAATTAACGAACAGTTGGGCGTAAAAGACCCGGGACCATACATATCAATTTCCAAGACCTATTCGCAGCTGGGCGAGTTTTATATTGCAGGGCTTAATTTGCAGAAGGCGCTGATATTTGATCCGTCCAACCCGGATATCTATGGTCAATTGGGCATTGTCTTCCAACGCTCACGCAATTTTGAAGGCGCCATACCGGCACTAAAATGCGCCATCAAGGGCTGTACTGCTGTCGAAAGTTGTGATGGGCGTGGTGGCTGTGGGCCATCAGAGGTCGGGGTGGAGGTACAGGGTATGGCGCTCTCGAGGAACAGTGTTGTCTACTATTATTCGTACGTTTCCAATCTTGCAGCCCTTAGCCGCCCCAAGAACAATATGTGTGGTGAAGCGCGCCAAATCATCGCCGATATTCGCAACGGTGGGTTTGACAGCGACACAGTCGTCAAGCAGATCTTGCAAGAAAATGAAAACATTTGTGATCTGGTCGGCAGCGGTGTCATTGTCTCTTCGCTGACCGCTACTCCTGCTCCAACGTCATTAACCCGTCAGCCGCCAACACCGGTAAATACTCCCACCCCGTCGCCTACTCCTTGATGCAGGCCATTCATCCCTGCCATCCAAGCATTATGTCGGTATTGCGAATCCCAGCGCTGAATATCAGAGTAGTGTAAGAATCGAGTGAGTCCCCTTGACTCTCATTCGTGACAAAGGTATTATATCCTTAGCACTCAGTGCTCCCGAGTGCTAAAAATTTGAAAATCTAATCCCTAATTGTAATTTCAACAGGAGGCGTGTATGACAATTTCAGTAAAACCCCTCGGCAATCGTGTGGTCGTCGAGCCAATTGAACAGGAAGATGTGACTGCACTGGGCATTGTACTGCCCGATACTGCCAAGGAAAAACCCCAACAGGGCATGATCCTGGCCGCTGGCCCTGGCGAGCGCGATGATGATGGCAAGCGCATCGACATGGATGTGAAAGTCGGCGACAAAGTTTTATTTGCCAAGTATGCTGGTACTGAATTGAAACTGGATGGCAAGAAATTGCTCATCCTGCGCGAAACCGACCTGCTCGGTATTGTTGACGCGAAGTAACCCTTACGGAGGAATGAACTATGGCTGCAAAACAACTCGTATTTACTGAAGAAGCCCGCCGTAAGCTTAAGAACGGCATGGACGTAGTCGCCAACGCGGTTGGTACAACCCTCGGCCCGAAGGGCCGCAATGTGGCGATCGATCGCAAATTTGGCTCCCCGACCATCACTCACGACGGTGTTTCCGTTGCCAAAGAAATTGAACTGGAAGACCCGTTTGAAAACATGGGCGCACAGCTGCTCAAGGAAGCCGCCCAGAAGACCAATGATATCGCCGGTGATGGCACCACCACCAGCACCGTTCTGGCTCACGCCATTGTCACCGAAGGTCTCAAAGCCCTGGCTGCTGGCTACAATGCCATGCTGCTCAAGCGTGGTATCGAGAAGGCCGCTGATGAGATCGTGGCTCAGCTGCGCAAATCTGCAGTCAGCATCGACACCCGCGAAGAGATCGCCTCTGTCGCCACCAACTCCGCCGCCGATGTTGAAATTGGCACCCTGATTGCGGATGTAATGGACAAAGTGGGCAAAGACGGCGTTATTACCGTTGAAGAATCCAAATCCATGCTCTTCGAAACCGAATATGTTGAAGGTATGCAGTTTGACCGTGGTTATATTTCGGCTTACTTCATCACCGATACTGAACACATGGAATCTGTCATCTCTGACGCTTATATCCTGATCAACGAAAAGAAGATCTCTGCCGCCCAGGATATCGTCCCCATTCTTGAGAAACTCGTCCAGATTGGCAAGCGCGAACTGGTCATCATCGCCGAAGACATCGATGGCGAAGCGCTTGCTACCTTGGTTCTGAACAAGCTGCGTGGCATGCTCAACGTGCTGGCTGTCAAGGCACCTGGTTTTGGCGATCGCCGCAAGGCCATGCTGCAAGATATTGCAGTTTTGACTGGCGGTACTGTCATCTCTGAAGAGACTGGCCGCAAGCTGGAAACCGCTACCCTGGCCGATCTTGGTCGCGCCGAGAAGGTTTCGTCCGATAAGGACAACACTACCATTGTCGGTGGCAAGGGCGATGGCGGTGCCATTAAGGGCCGCATCGAACAGATCCGCATCGAGATCGACAAGAGCACCAGCGATTACGACAAGGAAAAGCTCCAGGAACGCCTGGCCAAGCTGTCTGGTGGCGTTGCCATCATCCGCGTCGGCGCTGCTACCGAAACCGAGCTCAAGGAAAAGAAGCACCGCGTTGAAGACGCTCTCTCTGCTGCCCGCGCGGCTGTAGAAGAAGGCATCGTTGCCGGCGGCGAAATTTCCCTGATCAACGCAGCCAGCGTGCTCGATGGCCTCAAGCTCGATAGCGAAGATGCCCAGATGGGCGTCAACATCGTCCGTCGTGCTCTCGAAGCCCCCATTCGCAAACTGGCCGCCAATGCCGGTCAGGATGGCTCAGTCATCATCGATGCCGTTCGCCGCGAAGCTGTTGCCAAGAATAACAAGAACATCGGTTACAACGTTCTTACTGGCGAATACACCGACATGATCAAAGCTGGCGTCATTGACCCGGTCAAGGTTGTGCGCGGCGCGCTCGAGAATGCCGCATCCATCGCTGCGATGATGCTGACCACCGATGTACTGATCACCGATCTGCCCGAGAAGGACAAAGCACCGTCCATGCCTCAGGGCGGCGGCGGAATGGATTACTAAACCAATAAAAAAACAGGGCGACCCAAAAGTCGCCCTGTTTTTTTATTGTGATGGGAATAGGGTTTGATACAACAATTTTTGTGTAGGAAAACAATTCAGATCATCCGCATACAAGATAATTTCGGCCAAATTTCTTCCATAAACGTAACATATTCCAACTCTTTGGGGTTATGCTTAATGGAATGCTTGCCTCTATTACAGTAGCAGCCGACTTTCTCGAGATGTCCGCCAGCCTTTGGCTGGCGTTCTATTTACTTGCGCGCGGGTATCCGAACCGGGCAACTATGCGTATTGTGCTGGCATTGCTGGCAGTAGCGGCCTTTTTTTTGGGGGCTTACAATAATTTCTTTTTACAGGTAATTGGTACGGCCAGCCTGCGCGCGGTGCTGCTGTTTATCGGGATGGCCTGTTGGTACAGCGCCACGTTTCAACTGCTTCCGACGGATCAGCGTATCCGTCTGCGTTGGCTGGAAATGGCCGTGTATCTTCTCTCTATTGTGACGGCTGTTGTCATGGTTGCTGACCCGGGGGCGTTTGTTGGGGAAAATAAAACGGCTCTGGTTGTGACGCCGATGCGTATCGGGCTGACCTTTGTGTTAAGCGGTTGCACAATATTATCCTATACCTTTCTCCTGCCGTTTAATATATTGATCAATCAACGCGCGCGGCGCACCGCCCAAGGGCGCGATTTACTTTTCGCATCATTATTTCCAAGTGTGATATTAATTTACAGGCTTGCCTTGCTGATCGCGGGAAATTCAGAACTTTTTCTTCGGCTGGTGCAGGATGCGCTCACCTTTGGCGGAGTGTTTATGATGGGCCTTTCAGTGGCGCGCTATCAAAGTATGTTGGAGCGGCGTACAATTCTGGAGGAATTCCCCCTCACGACAGCGATTGTAGCAGGAATGGCACTCTTGTACGGATTGATCGGAGTGGCGATGGGTTTTCCATTGTCATTTTTGGGAAATCTGACAGCGTTCGTGATCACCAGCCTGGGTGTATACGATTTGGGGCGTGAGGTTCTGGATCGCAGGCAAACGCACGGAAAAAGACAGTTCAGAAAACAGCTCAGCACGCTTGAAAATATTAATGATAACCAGGATAAAGTCCAGCGTTTATTGGAAGCGGGCTTAACCAAATTGTGCAAAACACTTCATTCGATGGGGGGCTTTGTTGCAGTTTATGCTGGCGAAATGGCTGTGGTGGTTGCCAGCAATAACTTCATCCCGGTGGGGGATGAGTTGATGATCGCGACAACGGCTGTTGAGGAACTATGGCGTTCGGATGGAAGTATTCAGAATATAGAGTGGCTGTATTCCATCTTGGAAGGCAAAAAGCAGATCGGGTTGGTGGGCATCGGACCATCCAAAACAAAACTGGAATACTCCGGTGGTGAATTGGAATTGTTTGCGGAATTTGCCGATCATACCGGAACGATCATCTCGATTGGCAATCTACTACGACTCAACAAGTTGATTTCGACTGATTTACTCGAGAATTCAAAGGAACACGATGCTGCCGTCAATTCTGTAGCTGAGGGGCTAATGAAAACTGCATCGGTTGAGATCGAATCGGAACTTGTCAGGATGGTGGAAGATGCACTGCGCAGGTTTTCGGATTTTATTAATTTGGGCCAGTCACCGCTAGCAGAGTGGCTGGAAATGGATGGTGATACATCTATCGAACGCGGGAAAAAGCTCCAGCATATTTTGCAAGACGCGGTGGAATCTTTGCGTCCAGAAGGCGTGCGCCCCATGGATGAGCATCTTCCAAGGATCTGGTATTCCTACCTGGTTCTGCATGATGCTTACGTTGAGGGAGCGTCGAACCGGGATATAATGGCGCGCCTGTATATTTCTGAAGGTACGTTCAACCGGACGCGTCGAAACGCTTTACGAGGAGTGGCGCGCTGGCTGGCAGAGAAATTTGCATCGGATAATCAAGCGGCGGCCTGAATACCCAAGGGTTCGATAGTCCCGGTTCCCGCACGAGGCAGGGGTATTGCACCGAAATATAATTCCTTTTTGTGAAATGCGACCATTTTCCCTAAAATTGGCGGTTTTTGGCAGTTTTTTTTAGATTTCCGTCATATGCTATCTAAATGATGTATTTGTTAATGGGAGGAGGTTCCGGTGCTTGAACGACCTACACGGGTGTTAGTGAGATAAACCCTAAATTTGGAATTTTATCAATATCGTCCAACCGATAGATTGCAACATTATCTTCGGGAAATTTATATTCGTCAGGAGAAAAGAACATGGAAAAACAGATTTCGCCAGGGCTGAGATCCACATTCCTCGCCCATTTTGTTGTCGCACTGGTTTTGGGTTTCGTCTTCCTGTTGATTCCGGAGACGTATGGAAACCTTGTCAATTGGCAAGTCAATGACCCGTTCATGTTCCGTATGTTTGGCGGGGTTACGCTGGGTCTCGGGGTCGCTTCATGGTTAGCTTATAAGGAAACTGTTTTTGAAAAAGTAAAAATCGTGGTTGTGATGGAGATCTTCTGGACCAGTTTGGGAACCCTTATTTCGGTGTGGGGTGTATTGTTCGACGGATTGCCAATGGTAGCCTGGATAAATGCCATCATGCTCGCAGCATTTGCAGCAGCTTTCAGTTTTTTCTATTTAAAAAAGTAGTTTTGTTTTAATTAAGAAACCAGGAACAGAAATTTGCCTGGCTTCTGCGCAGAATTTACTGTGTTTCCGGTATTGATGGATGTTGTTTTGTCCAGATCTATTGGTTCAGTAGATTGTCATTCCTAAAC
>CAIMZS010000181.1 GCA_903846015.1 uncultured Anaerolineae bacterium
CAAACTTTTATGTGTAAAAAGAACTGCTTGCTTTTTGCTCAATACCCTTTGCGTCCTTGGGGTTAAGATATATAGTTAAGCTCTTCTGCCTGTCCGGGTTTTTTTCCTGCCCCATTTGCGTTCTTCAAATGGGGCAGGTGGCCGATAGGCCGGAGGGGGTCCTGGTCTTTTTCATTAGAAAAGTTGCAAACAAGGAGGAAAAGTATATGAAAACACGGAAATCATGGCTGAGTATTTGTTTCCTGCTGGTGTTTGCCAGCCTGGTGCTGGCTGCCTGCGCCGCCACGCCAACCGCGGCTCCCACGCCGACCGCATCACCAACAGCGCCGCCGACCAATACCCCGACCCCCACTGCCACACCCACCAACACACCCACTGCCACACCCACCGCCACGAGTACACCTGAGCCAACCAATACGCCGCTTCCGACAGCCATTCCCACCCTGGAGATTGGCTCCGTGAGCACCCGCGATAAGACGGACGGCATGGTGATGGTGTATGTGCCCGAGGGGCCGTTCAAAATGGGCAGCAAAGCAGATGTTGGCTTGAGAATTTGCCAGAAAGGTGCACCCACCGGCTGCAAGCTCAGTTGGTTCATTGACGAAGAGCCTGTCCATACCGTCAAACTGGCTGCTTTCTGGATTGACCAGACCGAAGTGACCAACGCTCAATATGCCCAATGTGTTCAGGCGGGCATGTGTCTGCCGCCTGCGGACAAATCATCTTCCACGCAGCCCGACTATTATGGCGATACCAGCTTTAGCAACTACCCGGTTATTAATGTGGATTGGAATCAGGCCAGCAGCTACTGTCAATGGGCGGGTGGTGAGGCTGCTGATGTGCGCCTGCCGAGTGAGGCGGAGTGGGAGAAAGCGGCGCGCGGCATTGATGGACGCTCCTATCCGTGGGGTGAAAACATTGACAAGACCCAGGCTAACTTTAATCGGAATGTTGGCGCTACCACCCCGGTGGGTCAATACGAGAGTGGTAAGAGTTTGTATGGCGCCTATGATATGGTGGGTAATGTGTGGGAGTGGGTGGCGGACTGGTACGGCGCGAGCTATTATAAAAAATCGCCTGCCAGCAACCCGACCGGCCCAACGACGGGAACTTATCGCGTGATGCGGGGCGGCTCCTGGGACAACAATGAGAACACCCTGCGTATCTCCAATCGCAGCATGTATGACCCGGCTGACGTGTACAACCTGGCCGGTTTTCGGTGTGCCCGCTAACTTACCCTGGTTTTAGGCGCAGATGCGAGCCGGGCAGCTTTGCATCTGCGCAATCATCGTCATCAGTCTAATCTGCGGTTCAGACACAGATTTTGGTCTGCATTGTGAAATTGGTCAAGTAACTTTTTGGGAGGCGTGGAAGAAATTGGTTAAGTCATACGGATGCACATATTTTTTGTTTTATTACATATTCTGTATACAGATATTACGCAGTATCCATGAATAACCGCCCATTCAAAAACTAAGGATAATACGTGTTTTGGTAATTTTCCATTAATAACGCTGATTTGGTTAATCGAAATAATGGCTTCCAAATCATTATATTCTGCGTGAAAATGTGGTGGCCAATGGTCTTGAAAAAACATTTTTTGTAAATTCCGTAATATCCAGCCATAATTCTTTGTGAAAAGTTCATACAGCCTTTACGATTTCTTCATGATTGAGCGATAACATATAGAAAGTTACCTGGCACAAATAAAAATCAAAAAAGCCAGGTCATCAATTTCAAGGAGAAAATCGAAAATGAAAAAAATTCTGGGTATTGTATCTGCTGTAGTGATCGCGGTTGTAATTTTTGCGGCCGGTTTCGTATTCGCTCAATCGAATGTTGCGCAAGCTGCTGGCCTACCGGCTGGCTATGGCCCGGGTCACATGAATGCTGGCATGATGGGCGGTCGTGGGAATATGGGGCAGATGCATGAGTACGTCGAGCAGGCGTTGGCTGACAAACTTGGCATTGCCAAATCCGAAGTTGAGACTGCCATCGATGGCGGCAAAACCATGGCTCAGTTCGCAATTGATAAAGGCATCAAAGCAGCTGATGTGACTGCCCTGCTAGCCGAAGTCCACAAGACCGCTTTTGCGAAGGCAGTTGCTGACGGTATCATGACACAGACCCAGGCCGATCTCATGCTGCAAAACATGACGGCCAATGGTTTCACCGGCACTCCGATGCAAAATGGCGCTGGTATGGGACGCGGTGCTCGTGGTGGTGGACAAGGTCAGGGTGGTATGATGGGCAGATGGAACCAGGCCCAACCCACCACAGCTCCGTAACCAATAACAAACCTGAAAAAAAGAGAAACTGGCAGTTGACCGCCACTTTCTCTTTTTTATTTTCTTTTTTTGGGGGAAAACTTTCGCTTTCGCTATCCAGCATTTCTAAATTCACCTTAGAATGATGGTCCCAAGCATGCTCAAGGCCGAGAGCATAGCAGGGTTGGATTCGGCGGCTGGCGATCACTAAACACGGCAGCACCGCGAGTGTCGATACGTCAAATAATGATTCTGGTTGAGTTGGAGTTGCGGTAGGCTCTGGAACAACAGTAACAGTATTCGTGGGAAGAGGTTCAGCAGTTTCAGTGGAAGGTTGTGTAGGTTCCGCCTGCCGATACGGGCTTTGCGGTTTCTTGTGGTATCAAAGACGGTACTTTTGGCGTGTCCTGACCTACTCCATTGCACGCAGAAAGTACGATTGATATCATAATCCGGAGGTTCCACGCATTGGATGAACGCTGGCTGGATCCGCACCAGCTCGATCCCGTGCAGTGACCGGTTCCATGCCGTAGACGTCCGCAGAGAAACCCATTTGGACGCGGATTTCCGCGGATATACACGGATAAAACCAAAAGATTTTTGCGTTTTCAGTGCTTGTCTGCGCTCGTCCGCATCCCGTGATGATTTGGAATAGCGAGTTATGCACGCTACCGCCAATTAACTTTCCGCCGTCAGAAAAAGATTTATCTCTGCAATAAATAACACTGCTTCGCCCGACGTAGTTTTAAGTCAGTCTCCCTGATAGAGGCGTGAGTAAGTCTATCCGGCAGACTTGGGGCGGGGTAGGCTGGCTGATTAGAACTGTTGTCCAGGCGGGCTATTCTTTCTTTTAGTGATACGCCTCGTGTTCATTTTTGATTTTTACCCTACCTGCTATTACCGCTGATTCAAGCTGGGGAGAAATTTTCTGCAGATGATATAATTTTATTTATAGGAACAAAGAATATTTTATCTCCTTCAAAGACAAATTAAATTTGCGAAATAATTTTCGTAATCCAATGGTTTTTCATCGAAATATGAAATCCAGCTACAAATAATAAATTGCTGAGAACTGAAAATTTGCTATGAGCGAAACCATGCAAAAAGATTTATGTTTAGTTTTCGCCAAATACAAAGAATTTACTGGTAATGATGCTCCCTAAACCGAAATAAAATAAAAGTTAAATTGGAAAATTGAGGCGATGCCATTGGAAAAATATGCTTGGGGATACACGAAAAAAAGCGTGGAATTATTATATCGATTTTATAACCTCGATTTCAGGTCCATAGATTTAATACACACCAAGCCAATAAAAAGCAATTACGCCCTGTTTTTATCATTGATTCGAGATGAGGCCTTGGTTCCGGCCTCCCTGGAAGAAAAACTTCAAGTGAAGATCCAAAAGCCTCACCTTGATAAGATATTGAAAGAATATGAGCCAAAATTAATTAGTAAAAAGCCAGACCTAATCGCTCGTCTGGTTATTCTCGATCGCCCTAGAATGGAAGAATTAGTGAGACAGTCTGAAATATATGTTTGTTCTGAATTTGGAAAACTTCAGGTACAACATTTTATGAAATTGAAGGAAGACTTATATAATAAAAAAATTTGTAAAACCATGACATTGTTGCAGCTAAATAAAATCGAAGATATATCGAAATTATGGGAAACCCATTCTAAAAAATATAATGGGCTTATTGCAAAAAAGTTTGACGCCCCCGAATGGGATTATGGATGGATGAAAGCGGTAATTGATAATTTACCGCTTGAAATAGCGCAAAAGTTTGACGGAACGGCAATAAGAAAACTCCAGGTGCTAATGGCAATTTCACCAACAATTCAAGATAAAACTGTTTCCGAAGAATTTGCGCGGGAGATTAAAATGGATTACGAAACTATCAATCAAGTATGGGATTCAATATTAGATGAAATTTTTAAAGTGCAAGAAGAAAAAGATAATATGTATAAAATTTTACATGTTGATGGTTTATTAAAGGGTTATTACCACCTCAAAATATTTAATCTCATTCAAGAAATTACATGAAATTCACCATTGAGGCAGTAACCGCAGCGATGCTTGGCGTCATCAGCGATCTTTTGGCGCAAGGCCTTTGGAATGCGCGCTTCGCTCATGCGGAGTGCCGTAAGCTTGAAACGTCATGCCCACGCGCCTTTAGCAATGCGGCGGCTTGCGCACGCACGAGCATACTACGCTCGTAACGGAACACAAGTACGCTCAAAGTTTGTTCTTCGACCGCACTCAGGCCTTCGCTCTGGCGTTTGATATGCAGTGCTTCCTTTTGGGTACTCTGCTCAAAATCAAGCCGGGTACGGGCCGCGCGCCAGAGCGCATCGTCATCCAATAGTTCCAAATCATCCACTGCGGCAGCCAGGAGTTCGGGAAGTTCTTCGCTGTCGGGGAATTGCGGAGAGTTTTGTTGGCTCTCAAGGAGTGGCTGGCAGACAAAGTCTGGAAATCGGACAAGGAATTGCTAGAATTTCTACGCCAATTTTTGCTGCAGTACAATGACCGTCCGCATTAAAGGTTACCTATTCCGGGTTTGTCTCCCAATGAATATGCCAAGCGCATCTGGCTTATGTAACTCGTAGCGTTCAACCGTTATCTGATGAATACAATATTTACAAGAGAGACCGTATTTTGCGTAGATTGGCCATTTTATTCGTAGCTTTTTTCCCGCTTAGGTGATCTGTTTCTTGTTGTGAC
>CAIMZS010000182.1 GCA_903846015.1 uncultured Anaerolineae bacterium
AGCGTTTGGTTCATAACGTTTAAGATTCGCGCGCACATTTTTAAAAAGCCTGCTGTAGGTCACCGGAATAAAGCTTTCCAGAGCAAGCCCTCGCTTCATCTGATAAAGCGAAAGCAGGACGCAAACCACTTCGCGATTCCCAGCTCGATTTCTTAAATATTTTTCGTAACTTTTAAAATCGTTGTCCGCCTTGTGTAATATTTTATTTTCGATACCGATCAAGTATCTGGATGTTTCGATTACCAGGTCGATGCGCAAATGATCTTCGGTGTAAACTTCACGCTCGGCTTCTAAGGTCATATTCAGATCTTCGGGGGTAAATGTCGCTCCGACTATCTCGAGCATTGCCTCCAAAAATAGGGTTCGTAATCCATGTGCAGCCCGCGCATCGAAGAAAAATCGTAGAATATTACTGGCAACATTCTCAAAATGAGGGTATCCGGCAATCTCCAGAAATGTCTCTTGAGCATCCTGATCGACCTCTGGTTGAGGAAATGTTGAAAGAAAATCTGATAATGCTTGTATATCCATCGTGTTATCCACCTAAAACAGAGTTTTCTCGCCAACAGACGTGTCTTCTATTTGTTGGCTTTGGGCAATGGCGACGACCAGGTCAATCAGGCCCTGGATTTTGACCGCCAGCTCGGCCCTGTCGGTGTTGTAATCGAGCTTTTCTCCCACCCGAAAATTGCGCGGCCCGATAGAATGGAGATTTTTCAGCCCACTGCGGGCCAAAAACGCTTCCAGATCGGCCAGGCTTGTCGCTTCACGGCATCCAATCCAAATCTCCCAATCTGTGGGGTTGACGATGACATCAATCACAATTCGCAGGTTTTCGGGGGTGACAAAATCATAGACCAGGGAGCGCCGCACTGACAAATCGGTGGGTTCGTAGAACCAGGGGGTAATCTTTACGCCGCTCTTCTGATGTTTGACGACATCAATCCGTCCTTGCAAGGCTTTGACCTGGTCGCGCAGGTGACTTTTAAAGCGCCGGATTTCGGCCAGTAAATCTTTAATTTCTTCCTGGTGCTCAGCCACCCAGGTGCGAAAATCGGCATCCGACATGTTATTCTCCTGTCGCAAATGATCGATCGTTTGAATAAAGTCGAACAAGAAGGGAACATAACGCTGGTCAGCTTCCATTACAAAGCGCCCCATCCTGCCGCGTACCTGCTCAAAGAAGGCGGCATAGGTGACTGGGATGAAATCGCCCAGTTTAGCGGATGTCACCGGGTATAAGGTCAGCAATACACACACCAATTTCCGTTTGCCCGCCAACTTGCGCAGGTGGTTTTGATAGATATGGAAATCGTTGGCCAGGCCGTGAAATAGTTTATTTTCGATCCCCACCAACAGACTCGCGGTTCCGATGATCAGGTCAAGACGGGTGCTTTCGGCTGTGTAAGCTTCGCGTCTGGTGGTCTCTACTTCAGCCTCCAGGTCGCCAGGGATAATTGCAACACCGGCTGCGGCCAAAAGCGCTTCCAGGAACAGAGTCTTAAAACCGTGGTCGGCCTGGGTGTCAAAGAAAAATTCCAGGATATTGCTGGCGACATTCTCCAGCTGCGGATACCCGGCAATTTCCAGGAAGGTGCGAGCTGGGGAGTCTTTCGCAGCCTGGTGGGGAAACGTTTGCAGCATTTCGGCAATTTTTTGCAGGTCCATCACATTTACCGCCTAAATTGGCGTTCTCCCCGGCTTCAAGATACTGCTCAGACTGACTACATAGCGAATTTCGATCTGCTCGTCGGGGGAGATGCTGGCAGCCGGGTTCTGGATGCGGTACAACTCGGGTTGTGTCGCGGCGTTCAGGACCACATATAGGAAATATTCATCGCCAAAGCGCCGGGCTTTGAACCACTCATTCTGGGTCAGCGCTACAATGCCCACTTCGGCGCGCGCCTTGACTTCGATGTAGCGCTTGCTTCCTGCGGGCGAAGTGGATCGTATGTCGAAGCCCAGGTTTTGTTTGGCAACATCTTCCGGCGTCCAACCCTGGATGCGTTCGTACTGCATGGTCACTTGCATGCCAATCTTCTCGATATTCGGATCATCGACCATGCTATCGCTGCTGGTATCTGCCTGCACCTGCACCGCTCCCAAAAAGCGCGGCATCGATAGCGTCAGGTTGCGCTCGCGCGCCAGGGCAGTGCGCAGCTCCGCCAGGGCATGTTCGTAATGGTTCTTCTGTTCTTCCTTGTTGCGAATGACCAGATCGACATTCTCATGATTGTCACGCCGCGTGTACAGCCCGATCAGGTCGCCGTCCAGTTTCAGGATCAGATGGACAAGCGAGCGAATGCCGTATTTCTCCTTGATGCCCGCCTGCCGCTCTCGCTCCACTTGCAATGCCTGGCGATACTTTTCCAGCTCAGGCAGCAGATAAGTAAATGACTGCTGTTTGACAGCTTCCAATTCCTGCCCCCTTCTCCCTGTGTGAGATGGGTCGGGAGTGAGGCCGCCTTCCTTTAGATCCCACAGGATGGCCGGGTTGGCATTGGTTATTTCACCGGAAAAATGGTCATCGAACAGCGCGAACAGGCGTGTGCCGGCCACATCGCCATGTCCATCCAAGATCTCGCCCTGGTAGAACAATAACGTGCCGTCCATGCGCCCATCCGGGTCACTGAAAATAGCGCCCTGCGCCAGGGTGGCTGCCAGATTGCGCTCCACCCAGATCAGCATGGCTTCAAACAGCGGGTGCCCGAACGAAACGAACTCAGCCTGTGAAACGCGCATGGCGGCATCCTTGTCAAAGGTTGCCAGTGGGTATCGTTTCAGCAGCGTTCCATGTTTTTTCTTGAAGCTGTCTTCCTCGGCAACCTGGCGCAGCTGGAAAGGCAAAGTTTCAATCGAAAGGAAAGCGCCCAGCAAATATTCCTTCACCCGCCTGGGTTGCCATTTGCCGCCCAGCATTTCCAGAGCGCGCTTGAAAAATGCCTCGGTATATTCCGGGATCAAGCGGTATTCGCGCGCCTGGTCAGCGCGTTCACGGATGCGGGTGTAATCAATATAACGCGTTGCCAGGCTCTCGCCCAGGTTGGCGCGG
>CAIMZS010000183.1 GCA_903846015.1 uncultured Anaerolineae bacterium
CAAACCACCTATAACCAGTAACCAGATCACTCCGGCTAACGCGCCGAATCCCCCCACTAAGACATCCCCCATAACCCCCAAGGTGCTTCGGCCCAATCCGCCGGACCCAAATCGTTCAGGATCCCCGAAAACAATTACTTTCGAGAGGCATTCCAATGCCTGTTTTTGACATTCCTCAAGAGAATTCGGTTTATAGTTCGAACGTACACTATTTTCCGATATTTCCAAAGAAGAAAAATTGATACTGCTCCATTTTGATAATATATCTCTCTGCTCCGGGTTTATTTGGGCCAAAACCGCGTTAATTACATCGGCAGTCCTTTTGCTTTTTTCAAAGGTCTGTAAAGCATTTTTATGTAACCCATCAACGTGTTGCGCTGCCCTGCTCTCCAGTACTTGCGGGAAATTCTCATCGATAACTTCGTTCGAAGAAACCGACAAATTGGAATTCAATAATTTCAGGAATTCATGTTTTGCACTTGCCAACTCATCTACTGCGAGTTGCTTTTGTCGTTCAGTTGAAATTTGAAGTTGCCTTGCAGCCCGAAATATATTTTTTTGTAGGAATGTAATTTCTCCTGATGAAAAATCCTGCTGTACGCCCATAGTTTCCATCCTCCTGAGTAAATTATTTATCTAAGGTTATCCGGGTATTTCAGGTGTCATGTCCGCTAATATTCCGCGAGGAGATAATTTTCAAAGTGGTGCTTAAGTTATTCCACTGTTCAAGGCAAGCCGCCGCTTTTCAATGCTGCCAGTGGCAGGTTTGCAAGCGTTTGATATCCAATTCAACAATCAGCGTGCAAGGTTGTGAGGGCATAGGCATGCCAATCAAACATCTAGGTAAAGATGGATGGGATGAGTTGATTAATCCACCCCGATAAAAATAGTATAGCACGGCACCGAAATATTCGTACAGTGCCATATATTTTAATTTTATACGACTTGTTTTGTTTACGGTATATCTTAAACATTACAATATTGTACGGCAGGCTTTCGCATTTTGATGTCTTACAGCCCTATTGTAAGACATGGTTCTTGCCCACACCCGGCGTCTCCAGTGATTACACATATCCTTCGCATCAACGTGCTCTGAGCGCACCGACAGACAACGACCTCACCGATCCAGCTTTTCCACTGAATCGATATACTTCTGTACTGCCCGCCGGGTGGTATACCATGCCTTGCCGCGCTTAATCGCTTCAATGCGTCCCAGGCGCGCCAGCAGACTGAGATATTCCTGACTGTATGGCGTTCCTTTGGCTGCCTCGCGCAGGGGGATCCAGGAATCTTTTTCTGCAGGTTGGGACAATCGGGGCGTGCAGGCTTCCAGATACAGGTTCAGGCTGCGTTCCACAGCACGTCCAACGAAATTGACCAGCGGCTCAGCTTTGCCAGCATCTGCTTCTGAAAGAACGCGATAATACTGCTGCCGGTTGGTACGCAAAATAACCGTAGGCGGATATCCTGCGCGCATCAGGATCAAATTCATTACCAGGCGTGCGGTTCGTCCGTTGCCATCGATGAACGGATGGATCGCCACCAGCTGGTGGTGCGCCTGGGCCGCCAGTTCTATCGGATGGATTGCTTGACTGTCTGTCAGCCATTGTCCCCATTCATCCATTTGCTGAGGCACCAACCAGGATTCGGGCGGGGTGTGTGCGGCGCCAGCATTCAGCACCTGGGTTTTGCGATAAGCTCCGGACGATTCATCGTCGATGCGGGTGAGCACCAGCTTGTGGATCTGGCGCACATGAAAAGGGCCGATCGGCTCGCTGGCATCTACCAGCGCTTCAACATACTCGATGGCGTCGCGGTGATTGATGACCTCGAAATGTTCGCGCAGGCTCTTGC
>CAIMZS010000184.1 GCA_903846015.1 uncultured Anaerolineae bacterium
AGCAATGCGATTACACTGGCTAACAAACTAATCCAAGCTGGCGTTCGCCTATGGGCTTTGGAGCAAGATGAAAGAGCCGTTCCCATTTCATCCGAATGGCAATCTAGTGGAGAACGAATCGTTTTGATCGTTGGAAATGAAGTAACGGGAGTAGATCCAGCTCTGTTGAATCTGTGCGAACGAATCATTTACATCCCCATGTTCGGCAAAAAACGCTCATTAAATGTCGAAGTCGCATTTGGGGTTGCTATATCTTCTTTAAGCAGCTCTCGCGCTTCCAAAAGCGCTGAACAATTAAGATAGCTGGAACATGTGATCTTCACGTATCCAGCTATCCTTATTATTCAGGACTCGCGTTCCAGCCGTTCAAGGATTTTATCCCAACCATTTGTATCGTGCAAACCAGAGAGAAATTTTGAATTCTTGATATTCTCAAGATCATTAAAGCCATGATCAATGGCCTCGCCCAAATATTTTAACGCCTTCTCATTCTCGCCAACCAAAGCAGCATCGCAAGCGGCACCCCAATATACCCAGTCTGGAACATCCCCAAGCAAGAAAGATTTTTCATAGTATGCAAGCGCTTCGGCATACTCACCACGCCCATGAGCAAAATATCCATTCCGAGCGATATTGGATGTATCATCAAACCAGCCAATAAAAACGGGATAATCTTCAACTTTATCAAAGCCCGCCTTTAAAGCTGTGGCAGCGGACCCGGCATTTGTCGAGCTGCAATGCCAGCCAATCCTTGCAAAATCTCGATTTCGCGCCATTTCAACAAAAGCGTAGGCAAGCATGGTAGCCAAACCCTTATGCTGAAATTCTTCCAATGTCGCGATACCCACTTCACAACGGTGCCCGGTGTTATATTCTGAAAGACACCAGCCGACAATTTGATCACCATATACCAAACAAACACCGAAGCTTTTGGCAAGAAAATCCTGAACCGATTCCCGCTCAGAACACAATTCATCTGTCAAAAAATCAGGGTTTTTCCATTTTTGTGAAAGCAAAGCTGAATCAACCGGACGAATCGAAAACCCCGCTGGCAATTGCTCTTCCCATTTTCGCCGCACTGCTTTATAGGCATAATAAGATCGAAACGATTTAATCGGATATTTATGTTGGAGCATGGCAGTAATAAAATTTTCCCATTTCTCCGTTGGATAATATAAAATATATGAATCTATCCCGGTTTTCCAGGCATTCATGGCAAAATTTTCGAGGAATATTTTTCGAGCAGCAGCAATAAGATCGGTGTTTCCAGGCGTTCCAGCCAGATAAAATCGATGCCCAGTCCAGGTCAATGCAGTTTGTGGATGAAGAGGATTGTCAACATAAATCGGCGCATCCACATTCCCTGCCAAAATGGCCTGTAAGGGTAAGTGAACATCCAGTTTTCGAAAAAGCGGTCGGGCACGTTCATAATTCAATCGATTTAGTTCATACAAAATATGCTCTCCTCAACGCAGGAATCAATTTTCCAAACGTCAAATCATTCTAACAGAATAGACGTTATACCTTCAATATCTGCGCGACGAGTTTGATGGTATGCCTGGCCTTTACACCAGTTCCATCAACAATTTGTGAACGGCATGATGTTCCCGGGGCGGCTACCAGTAAATTCCCATCTGAAACAGCTTTCCGAATCTGCGGAAATAACCTCAATTCCCCCACCTGCATTGAAACTTCATAATGCTCAGATTCATACCCAAACGCACCAGCCATTCCACAGCACCCAGACGCTATTACTTCCACTTCATAACCCACTGCTTGTAATAATTCAACAGAGGCGTTTACACCCACAGCAATGCCATCTGAGTGTGGAGGTTGAGCTTTCTGGTAACAATGTCCATGCAATAGGATTTTAGACTTCAATCCCTTAGTGTTACCAGAAAATTGACCAGATATTCGAGATAATTTTTCTCCAGTTTTAGGACGAATCAAGTACTCATCGATTAGCCATGCTCTACCTATCAATGACAAAATCTCTTCACGCCGTTCTGGTAACAAATCCAATAATTCATCGCGCAGGGTATAAATTTCTGATGGCTCCAAACCAACTACTGCAAGGTTACTAGTTGGATCCAAACGACATATTTCATCCAACAGGCTAGTTAAATGACGCCTGGCAGGTTCAATAAACCCTTTCGACAATAAAGTCCGTCCCGCACCAAATATAGGCAAAATATGAGGTTGAATTCCGCATCTAATGAGCACATCCAGTGCAGATTTCTCAATTTCCGGCTCAAAATAATGGGTAAATGTATCTGCCAGGAAGAGACAGGTTTCTTCAAAATTATCGCCATTAATCTTTTGCTTCAAGCGAATCTCACGTCTTCTGGCATCCAAACTTTGATGATTTCCAAATTTCGGTAACAATCTTTCTCCGCCAAGTCCCAAATAACGGAAGGCGATTTTTCTAATGAGCTGCATCTCCATCAGCCAGTTGGCCATTCTGCTAAAAGGTGAGCCAAATCGGGCGAACAAACCAATATAGCCGAAAAAATAGTCTCGCAGCGGGCGAGAGTGCGTGTGGTAATAATACGACTGAAATTCATATTTCAATTTCGCCATATCCACGCCGCTCGGACATTCAGCTTTACAACCTTTGCATGCCAGGCAAAGATCCAGCGCTTGTTTAACCTGCTCCGCAGGAATTCCTGTTTTCCCAATTGAAATCATCGCTCGCAGCAAATTCGCCCGGCCGCGTGTGGAATGCATTTCTTCCCTGGTAACCTGAAAAGATGGGCACATCACCCCATCAAGCTTTCTGCAAACGCCTTGTCCATTGCATTGCTCCACTGCGCCCGTCACTCCACCATTGCGGCTAAAATCAAGGCTGGGTGTCCATGCTTTGGAATGATAATCCGTTCCGTAACGAAGGTTAGTATCCATTGCGGGCGCGTTTGTGAGATTTTTGGGGTTCATCAGCGAAAGCGGATCAGCCGCTAGCTTAATTTGTTTCATTGCATCCAATACAGTATCACCATAGGTTTTAATTAGCCATTCAGATCTGACCAACCCATCTCCATGCTCCGATGACATGGCTCCGCCAATCCTGAGTGTTACTGCCAGGACCTGCTCGGCAATGCTTCTCAGGTTTCGAACCCCTGGTTCAGTTTTAAGATCCAGGATCGGACGAATATGCAGACATCCTGCCGATGCGTGGGCATAAAATGCAGCCTGCGTGTTGTGGGCCATCAAAATGCGATCCACCTCAACTACAAATTCTCCCAATCTTTCAACTGGGATAGCGCAATCTTCAATAAAGGCTACTGGACGAGCTGATGTCGGGCGCGAATCAAGAATACCAAGGCCAACTTTTCGGACGTTCCAAACCCTGGCTTGTTCTTCAGCTCCTTCAGCAACCAAAACATCCCGGCGCAATGCCAAGACTTTTTCACGCAGCAAGCTCGTGTCATCCCCAGAGAATTCGACAACCAATAATGCTTCCGGATCGCCCTGCACAAAGCCTAATTGGCTTGCATAGGCGGGCACACTCCTTGCCAGACGAATAATCATTTTTGGCAAAAGCTCGACTGCCGATGGTTTATGCATCAAAAGTGCCGGTACAGCCTCGCAAGCTTCTACAATGCTTTTATAAACTAATACACCCAGGATCGTGTGTTTGGGCTTGCGAACCAGATTAACTGTTGCCTTACGAATGACTGCCAAGGTTCCTTCGCTACCTGCCAGCAAAGCTGCCAGGTTAACTTCCCCTGGTTTCGGTAACGGTGGGTAATATTCACCTTCCCATTGCTCAGGTTTTGACGCCGACCATGGCAATAAATAATTCAGCCGATACCCGGCAGAATTACGCCATGCTTTGGGCCAATTCTCTCGAATTTCATTGGCATATTTCTCACGGATATTAAAAACTGTATCCAAAACCTTTCTTTGCCTCTCTCCCACTCCCCATGTCGTTTTTTCTCCAGAAACACCACCCCAGGTCGCAAGGCTTCCATCCGCAAGAATGACATCCGCACTTAGTAAGTGATCGGCGGTCATACCATATCGAATGGAATGAGCCCCCGTCGCGTTATTTCCAATCACTCCCCCCATCGTAGCACGTTCAGCCGATGCCGGGTCCGGACCAAACATCAACCCGTGAGAAGCAACCCTCCGATTGAGGGTTGCCAACACCACCCCCGGTTCTACGCTTGCCGTTAACTCATCTATGTTTACACCCAGAACATGATCCAGATAGCGAGAACAATCGATGATGACCGCCTCGCCAATAGCCTGCCCTCCGAGAGATGAACCTGAACCGCGGGGCAAAACTGGGATACGATACTTGGAAGCCAACTCCACAACAGCGATAAGGTCATCTTGCGTACGCGGAATTACCACTCCCAGAGGCTCGATCTGGTAAAGAGATGCATCTGTGCTGTAAAGCACGCGGCTAACATCATCGAGGCGAATATCGCCGCTAAAACCTTTTTTTAACTCAGAAACAAAATCGAGTGAGAGTGACATATATCCATTTTCCAAGAGACCCCAAAGGTTGGGCTAACCTCCGGGGTCTCAATATGACAAGTGGTGAAAATAAATTACTTCTTGCTAGCACCTTGGGCCGCAACCGCAGCAGCAGCCTTTGCAACCATATCTGAATCTCCCAGATAATAGTGGCGCACAGGCTTCAAATCATCATCCAATTCATACACCAGCGGAATACCGGTGGGAATATTGAGTTCCGTAATCTCACTATCAGGGATTGAATCCAAATATTTCACCATCGCCCGCAAACTATTTCCATGCGCCGCAATAAGGACACGCTTTCCGGATTTGATCTGAGGCGCCAGGGTTTCATGCCAGTAAGGTAAAACTCGCTCCAGCGTAATTTTCAAAGATTCGGTCGCTGGTAATTCATCAGACCTCAAGTCAGCATAGCGTCGATCAAAACGCGGGTGACGGTCATCTGTTAATTCCAGCGCAGGGGGCGGAACATCGTAACTGCGACGCCAGATCTTAACCTGCGCATCGCCAAATTTTTCGGCCATTTCAGCTTTATTTAATCCTTGGAGCGAGCCATAATGACGTTCGTTCAACTGCCAGGCCCGAACAACTGGGATCCATTCGAGACCCATCTCTTCTTGAATGATTCCAAGTGTCTTAATTGCCCGTTTAAGCACCGAAGTATAAGCGATATCGAACTCAAAACTGCCTTGCTTGAGCAGATTTCCCCCACTCCTGGCTTCAGAAACCCCTAATTCAGTTAAATCAACATCGGTCCAACCTGTAAACCTGTTTTCCAAGTTCCAGGTACTCTGACCATGACGAACAAGAACAAGTTTGAACTTTGTTTCCATTGTATCAACCTCCTACAGACAAGATAAACCGCCAGAAGCAAAAGCCCCTGGCGGTTGTTGGCTCAAATTTTATTA
This sequence comes from uncultured Anaerolineae bacterium, assembly GCA_903846015.1. Classification (GTDB taxonomy): domain Bacteria; phylum Chloroflexota; class Anaerolineae; order Anaerolineales; family Villigracilaceae; genus UBA5195. The sequence continues at coordinate 5,391 of CAIMZS010000184.1, forward strand.
ACGAATCGCTAACTCGGTTTCTGTATCAAAGATGTGGAAGTTATCCATGTTGAGGGCAACCTGTACATCCTCGCCAGCCTTGAATGAAGTGCGTGGGTCAACGCGGGCAACGAAGCTGTTTCCTGCGCTGACAAGATACAGATAAATTTCATTACCCATCAATTCAATCACATCCACCTTGGCTGACATCTTCTCACCGTGAATGTTCGGTGGCATGAACTCGGGATTCTTTACATCTTCAGGACGAATTCCAAACACAATCTTCTTATCAACATAATCAAAATAGGGTTTGGAGCGATCTTCTGGAATGGCAACAGAAAAGCCAGCTGTTTCAACATACAGCCTTCCGCCCTCTTTTTTAATTTTTCCAGGGAAGAAGTTCATTGCTGGTGAACCAATAAAGCCTGCCACAAACATGTTTGCGGGGCGATCGTACATCGATTGCGGGGTATCAAGCTGCTGCAATTTCCCCTTATTCGTGACCGCGATGCGAGTTGCCATCGTCATGGCTTCGGTTTGGTCATGTGTAACATAAATAAACGTGGTCTGCAACCGCTGATGCAGCTTACTGATTTCGGCGCGAGTCTGAACACGAAGCTTTGCATCCAGGTTAGAGAGTGGTTCATCGAACAAGAAGACCTTCGGATGGCGCACAATAGCGCGTCCAACGGCCACACGCTGACGCTGACCACCAGAAAGCTGACGAGGTTTACGGTCAAGGAGTTCGTTTATGCCTAATATTTCAGCAGCTTCCCCCACACGCTTCTTGATTTCTTCTTTTGGCGTGCCGCGCAGCTTGAGGCTGAAGGCCATGTTATCAAATACAGTCAGATGGGGATACAAAGCATACGATTGGAACACCATGGCAATGTCGCGATCTTTAGGAGCCACATCATTTACCACTCGGTCACCGATCAAAATCTGACCTCGCGTAATTTCCTCCAACCCTGCGAGTAAACGCAAAGCGGTTGTCTTTCCACAACCTGAAGGCCCAACGAAAACCAAAAATTCCTTATCCGCAATTTCCATATTGAGATCGTTAACTGCGAGAACATTACTACCAAACTCTTTTGTTACATGATCGTACGTTACACTGGCCATAACTTCCTCCAATTCATAAGAATATAGTGTTTCAATTATAGCGCATTTCATATCTTGGATGCAAATTTTAGGATAGGAAATTTGGGTGAATTACCATTGATGTCTTTTCCTCATTTCTTCATTTCACGTAGTAGAATCACAATATGCCCACTGACGATGTCACCCCGGTTCGCCAACAATATCTCGATACCAAGCGACAATATCCCAATGCAATTCTTTTCTTTCGCTTGGGAGATTTTTACGAAACCTTTGATGAAGATGCCGAGATTATCTCACGCGAACTCGATATCGTACTGACCTCGCGCCCAGTCGGAAATGGCATTCGCGTTCCGCTGGCTGGCATCCCCTACCATGCCGTCGATAACTACCTTGCCCGACTGATCGAAAAAGGATACCACGTCGCCATCGCTGAGCAAGTTGGCGAGCAGCCGGCCAAGGGAATTTTTCCCCGCAAGGTTGTACGCGTTGTCACCCCTGGCACTCTCATTGAACCCAATCTACTTCCCGGCGATGCCAACAACTACCTGGTATCCATCGTCTTCGACTTCTCAGCGACTGAAACAACCCAAAAAGCATCGGTCGCTTATGTAGATATCACTACAGGTGAGTTTGCGGTTACTGAACTCGAATTTGCGGACGGTTCCCCACTTCGAGCGGAATTGACACGCTTAAGACCAGCAGAAATCATTCACCCTGATAATATTACCTTGCCGCCCGGCATTGTCGGGCACATCACCCCCTTGCCAGCCTATCGCTTCGAAGCCGGCCGTTCCACAGAGAGTTTGCTAAAACACTTCAACACATCCACACTGGATGGCTTTGGCCTAAGAAATTCTCCGCTGGCCACTCGCGCAGCTGGGGCCATTTTGCATTATCTGAAGGAAACCGAACCAGCTTCTCTCAACTTACTAACCAGCTTGCGCCTTTACAGCTTAACCGAGTTCATGACACTCGATGCAGCCACCCGTCGCAACCTCGAACTGACAGAAACCCTGCGTGGCGATATCAAAGGTTCTTTGCTCGGCACTTTGGATCATACTGTCACGCCAATGGGAAAACGCCTGCTGCGCCAATGGGTTAGCCAACCGCTGCTCGACTTGCAAAAAATCCATTCTCGCCAAAATGGGGTCGAATACTTTTTTTCCGGCAGCATGATTCGCGCAGAGCTGCGCGCCGCTCTAAAACCCTTGGCAGACCTTGAACGCCTGACCAACCGCATCCTTTCTGGTCATGCCTTACCTCGAGACCTGGTTGCCTTGCGCGATACTCTCGAACACATCCCCAGCATCCAATCCATTTTCCCGGCAATAATTGAGTCAATCCGGGCCACCCTGGTGCTCCTGACCCCATGTTCATCTGAACTCTCATTGCTTCAAGTTTCCATAGCAGAGGAACCGCCAGCTACTCTCCAAAATACAGGCATCATTCGATCAGGCTACTCTGCCGAGCTAGATGGTGTCATCGCCGCATCTGCCCATGCTCGTGACTGGATCAATAACCTCGAAATGATAGAGCGTGATCGCACCGGTATCAAGACATTAAAAGTTGGCTACAACAAGGTTTTCGGTTATTACCTGGAAATATCTGCCGGTCAGGCAGCCAATGCTCCATCCAACTATATCCGCAAACAGACTCTCGTAAACGCCGAGCGCTATATTACCCCTGAAATGAAAGAATACGAGACTCTAGTTCTTAACGCCGAAGAACGAATCCGCGAAATTGAGGTACGTTTATTCAAAGAGATTTGCGCGAATCTCTCCAAGTCAACAAAAAAACTGCTCGATACTGCCCACGCGCTCGCCGAACTAGATTGCATCTCATCATTGGCAGAATCAGCCGCACTCGGAGGTTATACCCGCCCCCAGCTGGTCGAAGAAGATGTTTTGGAGGTACGCGATGGGCGTCACGCCGTAGTTGAAAACAGTTTGAAAGGTGAGCGCTACGTTCCCAATGATATTATTTACGAACCGGGCGAACGCGTACGCATTATTACTGGGCCGAACATGGCGGGTAAATCAACCTATTTACGCCAGGTTGCGCTGATCGCGCTTATGGCACAAATGGGCAGCTTTGTACCAGCTTCTTCTGCCCGACTTGGTCTTATAGACCGAATATTTACCCGCATCGGAGCCCAGGATGAAATCCATGCCGGGCAATCCACCTTTATGGTGGAAATGATCGAAACCGCGAACATCCTACATCATGCCACTCCGCGGTCCTTGCTCATTCTGGATGAGATCGGACGCGGTACCAGTACCTACGATGGCGTCTCAATCGCCTGGGCAGTTGTTGAGCACATACACAACCACCCACACCTACGCGCCAAAACTTTGTTCGCCACGCATTATCACGAACTTACCCAACTGGCCGATTTGCTCCCCGGCGTTAGAAATTACAATGTTGCCGTGACAGAATCGGATGGTAAAGTGATTTTCCTTCACAAGATCATTCCAGGTGGCGCAGATCGATCTTATGGCATCCATGTCGCCCAATTGGCAGGTTTGCCACGTCCAGTTATCCAGCGTGCCGGTGAAATCATGTCCGAACTGGAGAAAACTTCCGGACGGGCAGTCAAAATCAACCCGGTCGCAGCCCATCAGGTAGCGCTATTTCCAGAAACAAATCCGATGTTAGACGAGCTAAAAAACATCGACGTAAATGCGCTTTCACCCATCGAAGCATTAAACAAATTATTTGAATGGCAGAAAAAATATTTAAAATGATTATCCATCCCCTTACCAATATTTTTAATGATTCAATACGAAATCACCCGCAATCCGGTTCCCCAACCTTATGACCCATTATTTTTACCAACAGATGGCGAAGTTAAGGAATAACGTAGTCCTTGTAATTACCTTAACACTTTTCCTGCTGCTGGTAATACGTGCCTGGCCAACAACCTGGGACGACAGCGGAATTACGCTGGCCTTTTCCAGAAACCTCGCCCGCTATGGGGATATTGTGCCTACCGCTCTCTCTGCAAGGGCTGAAGGCTACTCATCTTTTTTTTGGATGATTCTGAATGCACTCTTTTTTCGGATCGGTTTTAACGAGAATACAGTACTATTTATTGCAAAAATACTCGCAACGCTATTTGCGGTACTCAATATATATTTATTTTGGAAATTGATCAGAGCCAATATCAACACACCGTTATACCGCATCATGGCACTAGGCCTATTATCAATTAATAGTTATACAATCGCCTCTGCGGTCGATGGTATGGAAACATCTTTGTATGCCTTCCTGGTTTTGATCTCCTATTTGCTCTTTAAAAAACGCGCTTCTGGCAAAACAGCTTATATCTTGTTTAGTATATTGGCCTCACTGCTTATCCTGATCCGTCATGAAGGCACCCTTTTCCTGATTCCTTTTGTTTTGGTCACGTGGATGGAAAAAGGTAAATCAATTACCCGGCAGCCTTTTTTATATTTCTGGGCAATCGTTTTCTTTACCTATCATGCCTGGCACTATACTTTTTTCGGAGAGCTGCTTACCAACCCAATGCTTGCAAAAAGGTTCTGGCCCTATCGCCCAGAAATAGATTCTGTAGCAACATTCGCCATATTCTATTTAAGCCCCCTATTTGATTTGATATTCAGGTACCTGGGTTTATTTCTCCTATTACCAACATATCTCATTCTTAATAAAAAGTATGCCCGGTTGGATCCTGAAAAAGAGAATTGGAATTGTGTGCTATTCATCGTATTAATTTCAATTTTTATCATGCTTATCACAGGGGCAAATTGGGGAGCCGCGGCACGCATCAGCTATCCAGGCTTACCGTTTTTATTACTCTTCTTATTCTCAAAAATTGACGATTCCCAGCGTTTTCCACGACAAAAATTTTTACAGGCATTTACAATAATGGCTTTGTTTCTCAACGCAATCGTCATTTATAATTCCGTGAGCGCCCTTACTCCGGATATAATATCGCTGAATGGGGTCGAGAGACGCGCATCTAGTATTAGCACGCTTCAAATAGCAATCCACCGCCCGATCATCACATTTGCTGGTGTTGACATGGGTGGTTTGCTGCTCTACCACGGTGATGGCAAAAAAATCATAGATCTAGGCTTGTTATGTGATCGAGTATTGGCCAAAACTGGCTATGCGCAGCTCGATGCCTATCTATTTGAACAAATGAAACCTGAGATCATCGAAGCGCACGGTTTCTGGCTTTTTCCTCTGAACGAGATTCCATCATTTAAAATGATGTATGAGCCCATAATGGTGTTAACAGAGAGAAACGAACAGATTTTGTATTTGCGCAAGGATATTGCAAAAGAATTAAAAACTATTTATCCGATGCCCTTCGCAACCGCCAGGTCTGGCTTCAAAGACATTGATCAGCCGACTCTCGAACAACTCGGCAAATTTCTGGTATTGGATTTGAAAACAAAACAATAAGAGGAACTTATGAAAGTAGCAATTCTCGCAGGCGGGTTGGGTACGCGTTTATCAGAAGAGACCGTGATAAAACCGAAACCGATGGTCGAAATCGGTGGCAAACCCATGCTCTGGCATATCATGAATATCTACGCGTCATATGGCTATAAGGATTTTGTCCTTGCCCTCGGATACAAGGGAGAGATTATCAAGGATTATTTTCTTAATTATCATTATCACGCCCGCAGCCTCACTGTAAAACTCAATACCGGCGAGATTACACTTCACGGTGGGAACAGTGAAGATTGGACAGTTCACCTGCTTGATACTGGCGCTGAAACCCAAACCGGTGGACGCATCAAGCGCCTTGCAAGTTTTATCGGTAACGAACCGTTCATGTTAACCTACGGCGATGGGGTTAGCAATGTAAATATTCCACAACTGCTCGAATTTCATAATAGCCAGCATAAACTCACCACGCTGACCGCTGTCCGTCCAACTGCGAGGTTTGGGCAAATGGTGGTGGAAAACGGAAAGGTCCTGGAATTTAAAGAAAAACCACAGATTGGCGAAGGCTGGATCAACGGTGGTTTTTTTGTCATGCAGCCTGAAATCGTGGATTACATCCCGGGCGACCATACTTCCTGGGAATTTGAGTCACTGGAGAAGCTCGCCGCTGAAGGACAAGTCGCCGCGTTTGAGCACGATTCTTTCTGGCAATGCATGGATACACTACGCGATGTCAGCTCGCTAGAAAAGCTCTGGCAGGAAGGAAATGCGCCATGGAAAATTTGGAGTTAAACCGCACTTTCTGGCTCGACCGTCCCACTTTCGTAACTGGCGGCAGTGGGCTGGTGGGTGGCTGGCTTGTGCAAAAATTGGTTGATGCCGGTGCCGATGTCATTTGCCTGCTGCGTGACTGGGTTCCCCAAAGCGAATTAGTCCGTTCTGGCTTGATCGAAAGGGTAAAGATTGTTCGCGGCGACATTCGAGATAGAGATGTGCTGGAACGCGCGCTTGGCGAATATGAGATCGATACCGTCATTCATCTCGCCGCCCAAACCATTGTCACAATTGCCAACCGCAACCCTGTTTCTACTTTTGAAACCAACATTGCGGGAACATGGAATTTACTCGAAGCCTGCCGCCGCAGCCCCCGGGTCAAGCAGATTGTGTTAGCATCCTCAGACAAAGCCTATGGCGATCAGCCCATCTTACCGTATGATGAAAAAACACCACTCCAGGGCCAACATCCTTACGATGTCAGTAAATCCGCCGCAGATCTGATTGCCAATACCTATGCGGTCAGTTTTGGATTACCAGTTGCGATCACCCGCTGTGGCAATTTTTATGGCGGTGGTGACCTTAATTGGAACAGGATCATTCCCGGCACCATTCGTTCCATCATTCGTGGACAGAGACCCATTATTCGCTCAGATGGTCAATATATCCGCGATTATTTTTACGTGGAGGATGGCGCCGCGGCTTATATGCTCCTGGCTGACCAGCTTGCCTCGGGTCCCGAGCTAAGAGGACAGTCCTTTAACTTCTCCAATGAAATTCAGGTGACTGTAAATCAGATCGTAAAAAACATCATTTCCTTAATGGATTCAAATCTTGAACCGGACGTTCGTAATGAAGTCAGTAATGAAATCCGTCATCAATATCTAAGCGCAGCAAAGGCTCGCCAGCTGCTTGGTTGGACTCCGCATTATTCATTACCAGAAGCATTGGGCAAGACAATAACCTGGTATCGGGATTTTTTTACCAATGAGCACTAAAGCAGACGCCATTCGGGCTCAAATCTTGAAATTAACAGCTGAGTATTTCACAGAAGCTTTCCCACAACGTGAATTCATATCGGGTGAAAGCTTGATCCCAGTTTCTGGGAAGGTTTTTGATCAAACAGAGCTGCAGTTCCTGGTAGACGCTTCTTTGGATTTCTGGTTGACCACTGGACGCTATGCGCAAGAATTCGAAAAGTCATTTTCACGCTGGTGGGGTGTGCGACACACCATCCTGGTCAACTCTGGCTCATCAGCAAACCTCGTCGCCCTTTCAGCACTGACATCCGATCAGCTCGGCAAAAGGGCACTGAAAGCCGGTGACGAAGTAATCACGGTGGCAGCCGGGTTCCCAACCACAGTCAACCCCATCATTCAGAATAACCTGGTACCAGTCTTTGTTGATGTTGCCATCCCCACTTACAATATTGATATTAACCAACTTGAAAGCGCACTATCATCAAAAACACGCGCCATTATGCTGGCACACACCTTGGGAAATCCATTTGACCTGGATACCGTTACTCAATTCGCAAAACAGCATGATCTTTGGTTAATCGAAGACTGCTGCGATGCTGCTGGCGCGCGATACCAGGGTCAAATGGTTGGAACTTTTGGCCAGGTTGCCACGGTCAGCTTTTACCCGGCTCACCATATCACCATGGGAGAGGGCGGCGCTATTCTTACGAACCAACCCAAACTCAAAACACTGATCGAATCGTTTCGGGATTGGGGGCGTGACTGCTGGTGTGAACCCGGCAAAGATGACACTTGCGGCAAACGTTTCAAATGGCAGATGGGCGATTTACCGCAAGGTTACGATCATAAGTACACTTATTCTCATATTGGCTACAATCTTAAAGCGACCGATATGCAAGCCGCAGTTGGGCTTGCACAATTGCAAAAACTGGATGGCTTTATCGAAACACGCCGTGCCAACTTCAAGATTATTTTAGATGGTCTGCAAGACCTTCAAGAATTCTTTATCCTTCCAGAGGCAACGCCCAATAGTGAGCCGAGTTGGTTCGGCTTCCCAATCGCCGTCAAACCAGATGCGCCTTTTTCCCGGAATCAGGTTGTGCACTACCTCGAAAACCACAAAATTGCGACACGTCTTTTGTTCGGCGGCAATCTTGTCCGCCAACCGGCATATAAAAACGTTGGCCACCGTATCGCTGGAACACTGGACAACTCCGATTTCGTGATGAACAACGTTTTTTGGGTAGGTCTTTACCCGGGTTTGAGTATAAAAATGTTGGATTACATGGTTGAAAACTTTCACGAACTTGCCAACAATTTGCGAACAGGGTCGTCACCCGGATAATTTAATAACAAGATAAACCCAGAGAACACCTGCCAGATACCAGCAGATAATTCTTTCTTGTAACTACCGTTGTTATCCAATTTTCATACCATCTTCGACAAAAGGATAAAGGATGAAAAGAACCGTTATCGCTATTTCTAGCATCGCTGTTAGCATTTTCATTCTTATCCTTATTTGGGTATTACTTTCAACCATCAAAAATCCCCAACCCGATGCCATTATATTAAACAAACTAACATTTTTACCCATTGATAATTTTCATCCTGAACCCAGCGAACATTGGCAGTACATCATTGGAACAATATCATTCCCAGTGATATGTGCCCTCTCATTGTTGGTTATCAATAATTTAATTCAAAAAACAAAACGCAGCGTTAAAAATATATATCTGATTTTTTCTTTTTTTACTGTTTTTCTCTTAATTATTCTTGCGTTAGTTGGTCTTAGGAATGTACAAAACAATTATCTTTCTCCCACTATTTTATTTCGAAGTCCTTTCTTAGCGATAATATTTAGCGCAGTTGTCCTGGTTTTTATATACAGGTTTCAAAAAAATAAAACTCTAAACCGCTTACACAATATTCAATATTTTTTGGGTGGCAGTTGCTTGATCTTATTGGTTTGCCTGGAAACAATATTCAATGAAAGCGAACCCTGGGTTCCTAACGTTCATTTCATCGCCTATTTCGATTCAGTCGTACAGGTATTTCTTGGGAAGACCATCTTAGTTGATATTAATGCCCAATATGGTTTATATCCGCTTTTCCTTGTTCCCATTTTTCGAATAATTGGTTTGAATGTTTTCAAATTTACAATTGTAATGAGTATATTAAAAGGAACTGCTTTCCTGAGTCTGCTTTTGTTATTATGGTGCTCAATCAAGAATAAAGCAATCGCATTTTTTGGTTTTGCAAGTATCGCCTTCTTTTTTCGATTGCGAATCCCAATTGACATTAGTA
>CAIMZS010000185.1 GCA_903846015.1 uncultured Anaerolineae bacterium
CCGCTTGAGCAGCGCAAGTATCTGTCTGAGTACCACGTCATCAGCGATGGCGAGGATAATACCCTGGCCATGGTGACCCAAACCGAGACGGATATGAACAGTTGGGCACTGGAAGTGGATATTTTTGACACGGCCAATGCCCAGGATCTGACCGACACACTGATCCATGAGTTTTCCCATCTGCTCAGCCTCAACCCTTCCCAGGTGCTGGCTTCGAAACGGATTTTTGACAACCCGGATGATTATGACATCTATGACGGCGAAGCCTATGCCTGCAAGACGTATTTCCCGGGCGAGGGCTGCAGCCTGCCGGAATCCTATATTAACCAGTTTTACCAACGCTTCTGGAAGAAAATTCAACCGGAATGGACTGCGCTCGATGATCTAGAATCTGAAGATGATTATTATGCGGCGCTGGATCGTCTTTACCTCAAGTATCAGGATCAATTTGTTTCTGATTATGCCGCCACAGACACTTCCGAGGATTTCGCAGAAGTTTTCACCGTATTTATCCTGGAGCCCAAACCAAGCGCCGATACCATTGCGGATCAAAAAGTTCTGTTCTTCTATGAATTCCCTGAACTGGTCAGCCTGCGCGGGCAAATTGGTCACAATCTTTGCGCCCGGGTGGCAAAGTAAGCGGCCCCAGGCAGCCGATCCGACCTGGAAAGTTTGCAGGCATGAAAAAAAATGAGAAGGAGATTATCAAATGAAAACAGCTCAACGAATTTTGATCCTGCTTAGCATGGCTGCCCTGCTGCTGGCATGTTCCGCGCAGCCGAAAACTAGCTCAGCCATCGTCATAGCCAGCGCTTCGAAGGGCGGGGTTTGGAACCCGCTCGCCAAAGAAATGGCGCGGATCCTGCCTCAATACGTGCCTGGGATCAGTTTTTCTGACCAGGAGACGCTCGGCTCGCTGGATAATCTCAAGCTGCTGATTTCAGGAAAAGTTCAAATGATCTTTGCGCATGATTACCATGTCGCCCGGATCAACCAGGGCCTGTTGACTTCGGTTTCAGCCAACAAAGTCCCGGTCAAGATATTGATGGGGCTGTATGACCAACCTCTTCAAATTGTGGTTCGTTCAGATGCCGGCATTAACAGCCTGGCAGACCTGAAGGGCAAGCGGGTTTCGACCGGGGTACCGGGCGGCTGCGCGGAAGAGATGGCCGGTTTTGTCCTGACAACGCTTGGGATGGATATTGACAAAGACATTCAGCGCCAAAAGCTGGATGTGATCCCATCGGCGGCGGCGATAAAAGACAATCAGATCGATGCCTTCTTCTGGACTGGCGCGCTGCCGACTGCCACCCTTACCAAACTGTTCACTGAGGCCGGCTCAACCGTCAGCCTGTTGTCGATCGATGCCGCCTCAGCCGATTTGATCATGAAAAACAACCCGGGCGTCTATCATCCGTCCAGCATCCCGGCGGGCGGTTATCCGGGTCTGGATAAAAATGTGGAAACACTCGGGATCACGGCCGTGATTGCCAGCCTGGACAGCTTCCCGGCCGAGATGGTTGCGCAGGTGCTGCCCGCCATTTTTGATCACCGGCAGGAGTTGGCCGGGGTTTGGGGCGGGGCCGCTAATCTGTCTCCGGTTCAGAGCAGTAACATGCTTTCGGATGAAGCCACCGGTTATCTCCACCCGGCAGCCATGAGTTACTTCCTGCGCAGCCTGCGCACCCCCGAGGCGCAAAAGGAAATCGGGCAGGTCTGGATTTCAAAATGCATGGAAGCCGGGCACGAAGGCTCCATGTGCGCAGATGCCTTGCTCGAATTTTTGGCACCCTGAATCAGCCGCGTTATTTAGGAGTTTGGAATGAAAATAAAAATAGTTCTGATTAGCCTCATTATTGTAATTGCAGTGGCGGGCCTGGTCGTCTTCTTCCTGCCAAACCCATCGGGTTGGGGTTCGAAGCCGGATCAGGGCCAGGATGCCCTGATCAA
>CAIMZS010000186.1 GCA_903846015.1 uncultured Anaerolineae bacterium
CAACCTGCCAAATTGGGGCGGTTTTTTTTAATTTTGTGTTGGATATTCTCAGGAAATACCAGATTCCTGCGATAGCAAGGATTGCTACTGTAATCCCAACAATAAATCCTCTAATGTTTTCAGAAACCGAATTTGAGAAGCCGATTTGAGAGAGAGGTACTCCCCAGGCGAGGAATAATACATTGATTAAACTCTGAGCGAATCCAAGAATCCAGTTGTAGATGGTAACAACGGGTTCATGGATCAATTGTCCGAGTTGCATTCCCAGATCTGTGGTGTTGCGTTGGTTATCAAATAAGAAAACCCGCCAGAATAAATAGAGACCCGGGATGATGGAGTAGCTGAGCCATGATTTGAAGGCTGTCAAAGCAATCGGTTTTAGGCCCCTCGCAGTTCTTGAAACGATTAGAACTACCAGTAATAGCCGAACTGCCTCAAAGCCAATGTAATATTCCATCTGGCTTAAATAGGCCAACCCGGTCAGGCAGGCAAGCAAATATAAGAGCCATTTTTTTACGCCAACCGCATCGAAAGCCTTTAACATCATTACAAGAGACAGAAAGGCAAGGGCAATCCCAATCAGATGAGATTGAAAATCAATTGCGTTAGGTTGGTTAAGAAACCCGGGATATGCCAAAAAAAGCAATCCTGAAATGGTATTTTGCAGGCTATTTTTAGGCCAAAGGATATTCAACAACCAGAGCAAGATCAATGCGCCCACCACCCGCAAACCAAAGGCCAGAAGGTTGTAATAGAGCGGGATTCCCTGGAAGAGGATGTAAAGAGGCTGCATGACGTAGGCGCGCCCAGGGCGGTCTATGCTGTACATTTCATGAAAAATGCCAGGACCTGCTACGCGCGCGGCATACATCGAATACCAATCATCATTGTAATAACCAAAGCTGGTAATATGGGGCAGATACAAAATCCCCCCAATTACGAAAAAAAGTAGGGTAATAAAAAATAATAAGGATAGCTTTGATTTCATTCTGTTTTCCTGAAAAAATGAAATTGATTAGTTCGAGACGATTCTAAGGCTGCCAATGCCATTTCGAGGGCGCGCACTCCATCATCCAGGGTACAGGTTGGTTCAGTCTCTCCTGCGGCGACATTCAGGAAATGCCGGGTTTGCGCCAGGAACAGATCGTTACGGTCGAATCCATCCGGCAGGGTGTATTGTTTCATCAGTGCCGGGGTGGGTTGTGTGCTGATAACTCCAAATTCATCTGGCATTTGGTGGTGATGCAAAATGCCATCGCTATTATCCCAGCGCAACGTACCTGTTGTGCCGACAATTTCCAACCGGTGAACAGGCGGGCGTTGAAAGTAATTGACATGGACGCTGCCAATGGCGCCAGATGCAAATTTTAATCCAATTTCGGCCACATCTTCCACGCCAGTTAATTCCAAGGGGGAGATATGTCCGTTAAATGACCCAAGCGCATCAATTTCGCCGATTAGATAGCGAAAATAATCCAGTGGATGTGTCAGTGTTACGATAACGCCACCGCCCAGGTCTGCACGCGCGGCATAGCTCTGGCGGTAATCTTCCCAGGGATGCCAGTTCGGCAAGTACTCGCCCCAATGGGCGTGAGCTGTCAGTATTTTGCCGATCGCCCCAACTGCGATAAGTTCCTTGGCTTTATTCAATGTTGGATGAAAGCGAAATTGGAATCCAACCAGGATTTTACTGCCGCTCCTGGCTGCGGCCTGGCGTAATTCGTCCACGCGCGCGAGATTTTCAGCGATTGGTTTCTCGAGCAGAATAGCGCAGCCTGCTTCGGCGGCGGGGATGGCGGCTGCCATGTGTAAAGCAGTTGGGTTCGAAACAATGACTGCATCGGGCCGGTGTTTTTTCAGCGCTTCGGATAGATCTGACTCAACAGGGTATCCGGCCAGTTCATCATCTGGCAGCGTGGCCTGGTTTGTGCGAAATAAAACCAGGTCTTTTTGTCCTAAAGCCACCAGGTTACGGAAGTGGCGGCGGCCAATTGAGCCAAGTCCTGCGATAAGAATTTTCATATTACCAATTTGCGTCCTTCTCGTAGCCCCACTTTATCAGAGTTTCGCCTGCCACTTCCCTGAAAATCTGTTTGTCGTGGGTTGTTAGCATGTTATGCCAGTTGCCGGCCTTGCCTTTGGGTAAAAAAGATGCGATTGAATCATTGCGTTTTGCTTGCCATTCTTCGTCAGGGTTGGACGCAAGTTCTTGAATGACCGCTGTTTTCAGATCAGGATTGACTTCTGCGCCCAGAAACTCCCACAGCTTTTGCATCTCATCGAAGGGGGCAGCCAGCAAATCTTCATAACGCAGCGCAAAATAGCGTTCACCATACAGCTTGCGCCCTTCTTCCTGGGTTTCCGTCAGGTTTGCCACCCAGATTGAAGCTGCCCGGCGAATGAATGCATCCGTAAAAATGGAACTGCGGCCATCTGTAAAAGGCGTTTGATCGGTTTTCAGTTCTGCGATGATGCGTTTGTCCTGATTGGTCAGAAACTTGGAATCTTCGACAAAGTTACGAAAACGCTCCGAAATGAGAACGTCCCGACCATCACGAACAATATAAACCAGTGATGCATCCGGATAGATCGCTGCCATATCTCGTACCGCTTGCCCATGTATCAAACTGGATGGGCTTTTGTCGCCGACAATGCGCTTGCCCGCGCGGGCGGCTTCCCGTTCGAGGATAAAATCTGCGGCAGCGCGGAGCACAACTGGTGAAAGGTCACCACCGTTGTTCCACCGGTTGGACCGGCGCGTCAGCCACTCCGCGGCTTCTGGATTATTGACCAGCGATTTGAGGAAAGGTTCGCGGGTAAAAAAGTGTGCCTGCCAGTTACAGTGCACCTCCGGGTGCAAACCAGCCAACCGGGCCAGCAGGGTGGTGCCAGAGCGGGCATGTCCGAATATAAAGAACTTTTCACGGGCAAAAAACTGGCGCATTTCCACCACTTCTTCGGTGGTTATGGTGGGGATGGAGGTCCGTTTGTTTGCCCTGGTTTCGCCCCTCAGCATAATTTGGGCGGATTTTTTGATTCGGTCGAACATTGGCATTTGGTCTCCAAAAGCAATCACCACAAGGGCTTGGACCGGCGTTTCAACCGCCGCTTTCCTTGCTTTGTGGCGAAGGTAAAATTATTCTTGTGGCTATACTAATGCTTTTGAATACATCGCAGAACGCATTCCTTATATTAGGTTTATGCCTTGTTACGTGCCTGTGATGCAAGGTACAACACGATTGAGCCAGCAACCGATGCGTTGAGAGATTCTACCTTTCCCCGCATAGGCAGGCGCAGCATGAAGTCACATTTTTGCCGCACCAACTGCCGGATACCCGTTCCCTCCGAACCTACCACTACTGCCAAACCACCATCCAAGCGTACCTTATCGGGAGTTTGGGAATGAGCATCCTCATCCAAACCAACCACCCAGGCGCCCGCCTGTTTGAGAACCTCGATAGCCTGTACCAGATTAGCCTGCGCGATGAGGAGGTGTTCTGATGCTCCGGATGATGCGTTGACTACAGCTGGGGTCACTTCCACTGTGTGCGCCAGCGGTAAGATGATACCGTGAACGCCAACGGCCTCGGCTGTTCGAAGCAACGTGCCAAAATTTTGCGGATCCTGCATTGAATCAAGCAGAAGAACAAAAAGAGGCTCGTTTTTTTCCTGTGCATTAATGATGATATCTGGGATGTCCATGTAAGGATAATGCCCGGCTTCCAGCACTACGCCCTGATGTTGAGGCGTCAGGCTGTCAAGCCGCTGCTTCTGGACTCGTTCAACGGGTACTTTGTATTCTTTTGCCATCTCGAAGATGGCCGCCATGTGGCCTTTTTCCTGGATTTTTTCCGCCACCAGCAGTCGGATAGGTTGGCGGCGTCTTGCCCGCAGGGTTTCATATACGGCGTTGCGTGAATAGATGATCTCTTTCATGGTTATTTTTCCAATCGGGCAATGTCCGGATGTCCGGATAGAAAGCGAATTTTAACCGAGTCACCTATGTTTAGAGCGTGGCAACTTGATTCCGATAGATGTTCCTCGAAGTGGGTATCTTCTTGGAAGCTATAAATGATCCTGTATGAGCGATTTTTGCCTTCTTCAGTCAGTGTCTTTTTGATGACTTTCCCGGTGGTGATGTGGCCCTCTTTTTCCATTTTCCAGGCCAACCTCATTGTTTGCAGTGCTGAAATCCATAATAAACCAGTGATGCCGGTCAGACATATCCCTAAAAGGAGCAACCCTATCGCGATCAGGGTCTCAGACCAGGTCTGAGTGCCGCGCAACAAGGAGATGCCCTGGTCAAAGAGAAACAGGGCACCATTAAGCGCCAGCGCAAATAGAATGGTGATAAATGCAGAAAAAACCGCTCGCTCGCGCAGGATGGTGGCTTTTTGCCGGTAAGGTTGGAGTGAGGTGGTTTCATTCATGTTGGAGCGAAGTATATCACCCCAAGTCGTCTACCTTCACAGTCCAGGCTTATTTTTTCGGGTCTGGATCTCAGCAATCTCTCCATGGTGGCTTCACACTCAATTCACAATTGACTTCTATACTGGTTTTAGATTTCACGAGAAATCAACATTCAATCAGGAGAGAAAAAAATGTTCAAGCATATTGTTTTTCGTATTATTGCGGCACTTGTTCTGCTTGCTGCCGTGGCAGGTATTGCTGGGTTTGCTTTTAATGCCGGGATGGCACGTGGTGCAGCGATGAATATCCAGGTACCATCTGCAGTCGGGCAGCCGGTTCCGTTTTATGGTTACGGGATGCCTTACCCACATATGATGCCATTTTTTGGATTTGGTTTTTTTGGCCTGCTGGCTCCGCTGTTCCTGCTGTTCCTGGCTTTTGGGGCTGCTCGCCGCATGATGTGGGGACCTCGTTTTGCCTGGCGGCACATGCAGCATGGGGCATGCGGCGATAAAGGCGGTGGTGGTGAGTTTGTTCCGCCCATGTTTGCAGAATGGCATCGCAGGGCGCATTCTGATGGCAAGGAACAGCCCCAGGATCCCGCAGTAAAGTAGGCGCATCAGTCAATCAAGCCCCGTGGTTGCAAATCATGTTTTTGCCAAGGTGAAAAAGTACCAATTGTGACCAGGGGCATTATATAATAACCGGGGCCGGCCTGAAGAGCTGGCCCCGGAAAGGCTTTTCAAATGAAAACCATTCTTGTGGTGGATGACGAACCCAAAATTGTAAAACTGGTACGCGATTATCTTGAGCGGGCTGGCTTTGCTGTGCAGGTGGCTGGTGATGGCAGATCGGCTCTTTTGAAGGCTCGCGCAGAAAAACCAGATTTGATCATTCTTGATCTTGGACTTCCACACATGGATGGGTTGGATGTAACGCGGGAATTGCGCAAACTTTCGAATATCCCTATTCTGATACTGACGGCTCGCTCAGAAGAATCTGATAAGTTGATTGGTCTTGAACTTGGCGCTGATGATTACATTACCAAGCCTTTTAGCCCAAAAGAATTGGTGGCGCGCGTGCGGGTGGCCTTTCGTCGTATGGAAGCCTACAGCATGGCCAGCGCTGAGCTTATCCGGGCTGCTGACCTGACCCTGGATGTGCCGCGCATGCGCGTCATGGCACAGGATCGCGAGATCGATGAACTGACGCCCACCGAGTTCACCCTTGTAGCTACTTTGGCTCGTTCTCCTGGTCGGATTTTCGCGCGGGCTCAGCTGCTGGATGCGCTGCACGGTGTGGCTTTCGAATCATACGAACGTGCCATTGATGCCCATGTAAAAAATATTCGCCATAAGATTGAGATCAATCCATCTGATCCACGTTATATCCTTACAGTTTATGGTATAGGTTACAAGTTTACGGACCGTTGATGAAGCCGTTTCGCTTTTCTGAAAGATCGCATCGCCCGCCGTGGTGGCCCGAGAATGAAAGCTGGCCGCCGGATAAGGGACGCATGAGGCACAACCCGTTTTTTCGCAGGATGGGCTGCGTTTTTATTTTTTTTAACTTGTTTGGTTTGGGGGTCTTTTTTTTCGCGGCAGCCTGGATCGCCAAATTTTTCGGTCTGATAAACCTGTCAGCGGGTGTGCAGCCATCGTTGCTGGTTGTGGGGGGGGGCCTGCTGGTCTTTGTTGTGCTGGTTGTTGTCATGGGGGTGTTTGGTTTGCGGCGCGTGTTCACCCCATTGGATGAAATGTTGGAAGCGGCTGGGCGTGTTGCAGAGGGTGATTATTCCGCAAGGGTTAATGAGAAGGGTGTGGCTGAAGTGCGTTCGCTTGCCAGGGCGTTCAACAATATGGCATCCCGCCTTCACCTTGCTGATGAAAAGCGTCGAAACCTGCTGGCAGATGTAACCCATGAGCTGCGTACGCCGCTGACAATCATTCAGGGTAACCTGGAGGGCATGTTGGATGGGATCTATCCTGCTGATGAAACAAACCTGCGAATGCTGTTGGATGAAACAGACCTTCTTGCGAGGTTGGTGGAGGATTTGCGTACCCTGGCGCTGGCGGAGAGTGGTGCGCTGAAGCTCATAAAAGAGTCAACGGATATTTTAATGCTTATCCGTGATACATTGACTGCCTTCAAATCTCAAGCGGATAATGCCGGCGTTCAACTGATCGTTGAGGCTGGTTCTTCTTTCTCTGATATAACCCCAGTTATGCTGGAAATCGATCCGGGGCGCATACGCCAGGTAATCTCCAACCTGGTAGCCAATGCGCTGCGCTACAGCCCTGCCGGTGGAAGAATTGAAGTGAAATGCGCTGTGTTGGCAGGTGGTTTTGTATTGGAAGTCAGCGATGATGGTCCCGGCATCCCTGTTGTTGATTTGCCGCATGTTTTTGAGCGGTTTTACAAGTCCACTGATTCGGGCGGGATGGGCCTGGGTCTGGCGATTGCCAGGCATATTGTCAACGCACATGGTGGCACGATCGAAGCGCAGAGCGTTCCAGGCCACGGCAGCACCATTAGTGCGAGATTGCCGCGCAGCAAAGAACACGGCTCGCAATGACGTCAGGAATTGCAAAGAATTGTAGAGATTGTTTTGTAATCATAGCGATACCCGGGCGGGTAATTTGGATCCTTGCCAAGGTAACCACATAAAGATACGCGCAATTTGACCCGCCCCTTGATACTTTTTTTGTAGAGTGTTTTGGCATCGTCAATTCTACCGAGATTAACCAGGGCTTCAACGAATGGGACATACTCGGATTTATCCAGGGGATCGAGGCGCAGAACATTGGCCTGATCGTATAATTTGCCAATTTCCTCCCAATTGCCAGTTTGCCGGGCAAGAGATGCTTTTTGGTAGTAATAGCACCAATCACGTGTCGGTTCGGAGCCAAATAGTTGGTAAGGCGGAGTAGGGGAAGTGCCGGTTGTAATGATACGATCGACGTGGGAGTATGATCCGATCTGTTGTGTAAGCAGCGGTTCGCTTTCTGAATAAACTGGTAAAGCGCCATCGATGATATGGATACAAGAGTTTGGTGATGGAAGGCTTATCAGGAGAAGATTGTTAAAGTCTCTGTGAAGTTTAATGTCGCGGTCGAAGTTATCACGAACAGTTTTTCTCAATACGTCATAAGCTATTTCTGACGTGAGCACCTCTGATTGAATGGCGGGCGCGGCGGCTGGACCGGGTCTGTAGATCAAATTCACCGGTCCCCACACCTCATAATCTTGCTGCATCTGATATCCGTCGGGCAGGTATGCCATGACCAGGGTGTCATTTTGAATGTCAGGCGCCCGCCAGGTAAGCTGCCACCAGGTTTCGCGTTGATAATCCCACAGCTTTTGCCAATAAATGCCATTCAACACCTGGGTGGAAACTGAAATTCCGATCAGTCCAATCAAGATCAGTTTGCGAAAATTTGGCCGGAGCATCAGCACAATTCCCGCGACAAGTATTACCACCCCGCCTATCGGGTGGAGACCGTAGCTTTTATAAGAATCACTCAGCTCCACGTTGCGACCAGAAAGTACTACTGGAAAAACTGCACACAGCACGATGAAGGCGCCAATCAATATGAATTCTTTGATTCGTAATGGCGTTTTTTCTTCGGTATCATCAGATCCCCACCATTTTTTATATAGGAACGAATAGAGCAGCACAAGCGCAATCACAACCCCGGCGACGAGGATGGCTTTTGCCAGGCTTGAGTACAGCGCATCGGAAAAAAGCGAGTATGGTTTTACAAACCAGGCGAAAATGGATGTGTTTAGAAAATCTTTGGATGTTTCGGCGATTAAACGGATGAACATGTAACGCAAGTTTCCTAGATAATCGCCAGCCAACCTGGATGCGTCGGTGGCATTTCTTGAGCCTTCAAATATAAACAGGCGCCAATATAAAAACCCTGCCATGGCAAGTGGGTATGGCCACCACTTTTTGATTATTTCCTTTACCAGAAACCAGACTTTTTTGTAACCTTGTTGGAATAATAAATACCCCAAAAGCACAAGGCGCATGCCTTCAAGTCCGATCATATATTCGTAAATGAATAAATAGTTGATTGTGAAGATGAAGGATAAAAAGCCGAGCGCAAACTTCCATTTATGATTGCTTATTTTCAATGCCTGAAGCATAAAGGCGATTGAGAGCAGGGCAGTACCAAATCCATAAAGATGGTTCTGCTTTGTGTTTGCATTTGGTTGTGAGAGGAAACCCGGATAGATGACAAAAAGAATGGTCATCAGGGTGGTGATGTACTTGTTTTCCGGCCAGATCAGACGCAGTATCCAGAAAAAAGCCATTGCCCCGATAAAACGCCAAATAAGCGCATATAAATTCCAGTTGATGATGTTATCGCCCAGAAGGCGATATGTAAGGGAATAGATAACCCCCATAAAGGGGCGGTCAGTGCTGAATAATGGAATAATGCTTTGTGCGCCGCGAGCCAATCCGGACCACAGTAAATACCAATCGTCGTGATAGTAGCCTAATTTTGGAATGCTGATGCCATAAGTAATTAAAGTGGTCGATAAGATTAGTAAAACAGCAATAACCGTTTCGTTTTTAAATATTTTTTGAATGGGTTGCTTCATCCATTATCTCCATCGAATCCATATCCTGTCCTAAGGTGGAAAATGAAACGCAGTACTTAATTTGAAAAATCATTTTCCCGTTAGCGAATGAAATTATACTCTTAAAAAAATGAAGACCTGCAGCGCCCGAGTCGCATCGATTCTTGCCAGTTTAAGTTAAAAGTCATCGTAAATCTCATCGCAATAATGACAATTATCACTACGAACTCTTGGCACGAAATGCTATAATCTGGAGGATTATTATCCAAAGGAGAAGGTAAAATGTCATATCAATTAGTGAAAGTCCCCGAAGGTGGGGCAAAGATAACCAATGAAAATGGAAAACTGAATGTTCCAGATAACCCGATTCTGCCCTTCATCGAAGGTGACGGCACGGGGCGTGATATTTGGCGCGCATCGGTTCGCGTGTTTGATGCCGCGGTGGAAAAGGCTTATGGCGGCAAGCGCAAGGTTCATTGGATGGAAGTTTACGCGGGTGAGAAGGCATTTCTTCAATTCAAAAATTGGCTGCCTGATGAAACCGTCCAGGCCTTTACTGAATTTTTGGTGGGCATTAAAGGGCCGTTGACAACCCCGATCGGCGGCGGTATACGTTCGTTGAACGTGGCTTTGCGCAAGCTGCTGGATCTGTATGTGTGTCAGCGCCCGGTCCGTTATTACAACGGAGTTCCTTCCCCTGTGAAGCATCCTGAATATGTCGATATGGTTATCTTCCGTGAGAATACAGAAGATATTTATACCGGTATTGAGTTCGCTTACGGAACTGAAGAGAATAAAAAGTTTAAAGAGCTGTTTAAGGAAGCCTTCCCCAAGGAATATGCCAAGATGCGCTTCCCGGATACCGCGGGTATTGGCATCAAGCCTGTTTCCGTTGAGGGTACTGAACGTCTTGTGCGCGCTGCCATTCAATGGTCATTGGATAACAAGCGCAAGAGCGTGAATTTTGTCCATAAGGGCAATATCATGAAGTTTACTGAAGGTGCCTTCAAAGATTGGGGTTACGCCCTTGCCAAACGCGAGTTCCGCGACCAGGTTGTCACAGAACGCGAGTCCTGGATTCTGGGCAACAAGGAAAAGACTTCCAGCTTGAGCGTGGAAGAGAATGCCAAACAAATTGACCCCGGTTTTGCCATGATGTCTCCGGCTCAGCAAAATGATATCAAGGCTGAAGTTGAAGAGGCGCTCACGTTGTGGGATACCCATGGTGAAGGTAAATGGAAATCCAAGCTGATGATCAAGGATTCGATTGCCGATGTCAGCCTGCAGTTTACAATCATTCGCCCACGCGATTATGATGTCATCGCCACCCTTAACCTAAACGGCGATTATCTGTCAGATGCGTTGGCTGCCCAGGTGGGTGGAATTGGCATCGCTCCTGGCGCGAATATCAATTATGTTTCAGGTCATGCCATCTTTGAAGCCACCCATGGCACTGCGCCTAAGTATGCCGATCTTGATAAGGTTAACCCTGGCTCGGTCATTCTCTCCGGCGAGATGATGTTCCGTTACATGGGTTGGACGGAAGTCGCTGATCTGATTGTTAAGGGGATGGAAGGCGCTATTGCTGAGAAAATCGTGACATATGACTTTGCCCGCCTGATGGAAGGCGCCACCGAAGTTAAATGCTCCGAGTTTGGTGATGCGATCATCAAAAATATGTAAAACGTGTCGACAGGTTTTTAAAAACCTGCGGTTGTTGTAATTAGAAAAAGGTCATCCCTGTTGCGGGATGACCTTTTTCTAATCTTTTTTATGGTTTCGGAGTTGCTGTTGGCAAGGCGGCGGCATCGGCAGCGCTGTTTGGCATGCCAGCCATGATCCAGCGCGTGAATACATCAATGATATCCGGTTTGAGGGCTTTATTGGGTGGCATCGAGTTTACCAGCGTTGTGCCTGGGTTGCCTGGATCCGGGATGGGGGTGCCCTGGACAACAATCAGAAGTGGGCTGTTGGCATCGCCGCTTGTCACGTTGGGAGCGTCATCGCCAGTTTTCAGGATGTTATCGTACGAATCCATCAGGTAGCTGAGGTTGTTTTTGCCGGCACGGTGGCAGGAAATGCAGTAGCGCTTGACGATGGGCGCGATATGGGCTTCGTAACTCGGTATTTCTCCTGCGGCCAGGGGCGGGTAGAGCGGCTTCAACTGCGGTTTTTCAAAGCGATCGTCCCACATGTAACGCATAAATGTCACTGTGTAATCAACTTCACTTTTGCTCAGGCCTTGCGTGTTATATGCTTTTCCAAAAGGATTCATCCCAGCCACTGGGCGGCCATAAATAATTACTTCAGCCAGCGCCGCATCGTTAAGCGTGTAAAGGACATCCTTGCCATTAATGGCCATGATCTCTTTGCCTTCGAGAGCCTTCACTCCCGTAATCTTGACAACTTTTCCGTCTTCGCCGTGACATTCCACGCAGTTGATTGCGTAGAGATCTTGCCCGGCCTGGATTTGTTCTTCAAGTGTATTGACTACCATTGTTTCTGCTGCAGCGGGAGCCTGGTAGAGCGCAAGCACGCTGCCGGTAAAACCCACCATCAGGATGGCGGAAATACCGGCAGTCCACATCATGGTTCTGGCAGATGTTTTCTTGAAAACAAAGGCCATCAATACAAGCGTAAGATATGCCAGGCTGGGAATGACCAATCCACCGATTTTCTGGAGCGTACCGACAAGGGATGCGCCGGTTGGAACATCTGCCAGCATAGTCAGGGTAACCATGCTGACTACCATGATGCCCATGATCGAGATCGGCAAAACCCGCTTGCCATAATGGCGGGTGGGTTTTTTGTCGATGAACGGTAAGACGACCAGCAGCCCAACAGCAATACTTGGGATGATTACCGTGGCAACCCATTCAATTTTCCCAATCAACGGAATCTGCCCGTAAAGTGCGAGAAACTTGAACAGGAATAGGAAGTACCATTCTGGTCTGGGTACGTAGGATGTATCGCTCGGGTCGGCTTTTGGTTCGAATGGAACGCCGATGAAAGTGGCTAGCAGGATAAGGATGATGAAAATCGCCAGGGCCATGATGGCATCTTTAAAGATGCTGTCTGGCCAGAAGCGTTCGCCTTTTTGCAGTTCTTGTTGGTAGCGTTGGTTGATTTTTTTCTTGGTTTCTTCGCTCATGGCGTGCTCCTTAGTCTTCCTTCGTTGGGAAGTGGGATTCGCCGTGCTTGATGATCAAGTACAGGTGAACGCCGATCAAGCCGAGTAGGGCAGCGGGCAGGATCCAGATATGGGCAGCAAAAAAACGTTGCAGCGTGAGGGCGCTGAGATCCGGACCGCCTCGCAAGGCTTTCAAAATGAAATCACCAAGAACCGGTACTGTGCCGGCTATTTGGGTTGCCACTGTTGTAGCCCAGTAGGCTTTCTGGTTCCATGGGAGCAAGTAACCGGTGAAGCCCATCCCCAGGGTAAGAATTAATAGACCCACGCCGATCAGCCAGGTTAATTCCCGAGGATATTTATAGGATGCAGTGATAAACACGCGCAGCATGTGGATAAAAACCACTAACACCATCAAGGTGGCTCCCCAATGGTGAATGCCGCGTACCAGCCAGCCAAACGCCACACCCGTCATGATGTATTGGATGCTGTCGTAGGCGTGGTCTGGCGAGGGGGTGTAATATACCGTCAGGAATATCCCGGTTACAGCCTGCAAAATGAACAGGAACAGGCTGGCAGAGCCAAGCGTGTTCCACCAGTTGCCCGTGGGTTCGGGGCGGTCGAGGAGATTGGTGTACATATCTCCGATCCCAAGGCGTTCATCAAGCCATTGGTAGATCTTCTGCCACATGGTTAGCCTTCCTTTAAGAAAATAAGCAGGTTTCCGTCCGTATCCACCTTAAATTCGGTGTATTGGGTCAGCGGTTTGGGAGGCGGGCCGTCCAGAACTTTGCCATCCTTGCTGAATTTGGCATCATGGCAGGGGCAAATAAATTCTCCAGATTCTTCGCGCCAGTTAACACTGCACCCAAGATGGGTACAACGGCTTGAGAGAATAACCAGGTCTTTGGGGTCATCGGAATTACGGATGACAAAGCCGCCGTAGCTGGTGCCGGTTCTTTCCCAGCCATTTACCTGTGTACGAGTAAATGAAAATGCGGTTGGCACATTAACGGGAATCTTTTCGAGCTTACCGATCGGGATCCAGGCTTCTTTTGAGCCTGCTTGCAGGGCTGGGTCGATTAAATACCCAACAACTGGCAGGCCGACTATAGCGGTGATGACCCCTCCGATGGCGCCGGTGGTGACCTTCATAAAATCCCGGCGGCTGATGCGGTTGGAACCTGACATGCTTGCCTCCTCTGGCAAAGTTTTCCTGAGGCTTTTCGCCTCGCTTTAGTGTTTTCATCCGGCATTTTTGTTATGCACATCGATTATGAAAAAATCGATTAGAATTATGAATGCCACTACGTAGAGTATTTGGATTATAAAGGTCATTGACCGATTTATTAGAGGAAGTGTGAACTGAATAAGGATGATGATTGTCACCTTCTTTGATTTAATGAACCGTTTTTAAGATGCTTTAACTTTATTGGCCCGTTATTTGGGTGATTGACCATCCTTTTTCATTGCCGTGAATTTTTGACGATGATACTAAGATTTTACATGATGAATGTTTTCCCGCCAACAATAAATACTCATGAGTATAAAACATATTAACCATGAGTTTTGTCACTGTTAACAAAAGAAACCGAAATGAGATAATTGAATAATCCCCAAATTTTTTAAGGAGGCATAGATGGGCCTTAATAGAAACGTTGGCCTGCTGACAGGTCTGCGGTACCGCGGAAAGGGTCCGATGCTGACGTTTGTCTTGCATCGTATCGGTGGAGTGGGTATGGCTGTTTTTATTGCCATTCACATCCTGGCTTCGTTTGTTGGTGGGTCGGGTGGACAGTTTTTTAATGCCATTTACGAGCATTGGACTTTTCAGATCGTTGTATTTTTTTGTGCCATGTTTCATGCCATTAATGGTCTACGTATTACTATCCTTGACTTGTGGCCCCAATTGATTGAATACCAACAGGAAGCCATCTGGGTGGAATGGGCCGTGTTTATTCCGCTTTATAGCTTCGCGGTGTATGTTATCATCCGAAGTGCGGTGGGAGGTTAAAATGACTGAAAAATCACGGAACCTGCCACTTTCACGGCGCGGAATGAATTTCGAAACCCTGATGTGGTTCTTTACGCGTCTTTCTGCCCTGGGAATGTATGCTTTTATCTTAACCGCGCTTATCGGTGCGCTGGTGATGGGTGCCCGTACGCAGATGAATTTTGCTGATGTTATGCGCTGGAGTTTCACACCTAACGGTACCCATGTGCAAAATACCAATGTGTCTGATCTGGAGCCGTGGGTAAACCCCTTTTGGAGGTTGATGGCAAGCGGTATGGTGCTGCTGGCTGTGGCGCATGGTGTACATGGATTGGTCGTTGTAGCAGATGATTACATCGTCAGTACTCGCGGACGCCTGGTGGTTCGTTTATTGAGTATCGTTTGTATGCTCTCTATGATCGTTATTAGCCTCTTCGTCATTTGGACTTCGTAGGACGGGAAGAAAAATGAATAATCATGAATTTGAAGTGGTGGTTGTTGGCGCAGGTGGCGCAGGGTTAATGGCAGGGCTTTACGCATCGCGCAGCGCAAAAACGGCTGTTATCAGCAAACTTTATCCCACCCGTTCTCATACGGGTGCTGCACAAGGTGGCATTAGCGCAGCTCTGGGCAATCTTGAAGAAGATCGTATTGAATGGCATACGTATGATTCCGTAAAAGGCTCTGATTATCTTGGTGATCAGGATGCGATTGAATTTATGTGCCAGGAAGCGCCGGAAGCAATTCTTGAATTGGAACATATGGGTCTACCCTTTGATCGTACTGCTGAGGGTAAGATATCGCAGCGTCCTTTTGGCGGGCATACCAATAATGAAACCGGTAAACCGGTGCGGCGGGCATGTCATGCCGCGGATCGCACCGGTCATATGATTTTGCAAACCCTTTACCAACAATGCCTGAAGAATAAGGTTAATTTTTATGATGAATTTCAGGTGCTGGATTTGTTGATGGTGGATGGTAAAGCCGTGGGGGTGGTGGGTGTTGAACTTTCCACCGGCGAATTGCACACCTTCCACGCCAAATCTGTCATTCTGGCAACCGGTGGTCACGGCCGTATCTTTGAAGTCACCTCTAACGCGTATGCTTATACCGGTGATGGCGCGGCGATGGTGCTGCGCCGAGGCTTGCCACTCGAAGATATGGAATTCTTTCAATTTCATCCGACTGGGATTTATAAACTTGGTATTCTCATTACAGAAGGTGTGCGCGGTGAGGGCGGCATACTCATTAATGGGAAAGGCGAACGTTTCATGCCAAAATATGCCCCAACGGTGAAGGATCTTGCCTCCCGTGATGTTATCTCACGCGCAATTTACACCGAAATACGAGAGGGTCGCGGCGTCAACGGCCAGAATTATGTCTATCTGGATGTGCGCCCAGAGTCTGTAATACGATATGCTGCCCTGGATGGCCGTACCAATTCCGATGGTTCGCCTTTCATCGTTACAGCTGATGAACTACTAAAAAAACTCCCAGATATCGTCGATTTTAACCGGGTCTACCTTGGCATTGATCCGATGACTCAAATGATGCCGATCCAACCCACTGCGCATTACACCATGGGTGGTATTCCGACCAATAAATTTGGCGAAGTGGTTATAGATGATAAGAATACGGTAGTGCCGGGGCTTTACGCGGCGGGTGAATGTGCCTGCGTTTCGGTTCACGGAGGCAATCGCCTTGGCACGAACTCGCTGCTTGATCTGGTGGTCTTTGGAAAATATGCCGGGCTCCGCGCGGCTGCATACGCCGGGCAAACCGAATTTGAGAAATTGCCGGTTGATCCAGAATTGGATGCCAGGTCTCAGATGGAGATGCTGCGGCGCGGCTCTGGCACGGAAAATGTTTTGGATATTTCCCAAGAGATGAAAAAGGTTATGTTTGACCTGGTGGGTATCTATCGCAACGAAAAGGATATGCAGACTGCCATCGAAAAAGTCCGGGCTTTGAAGGCACGTTACAAACAGGTCAAAATAAGAGATGCCGGGAAAATCTTTAATACCGAATTGATTAATGCATGGGAACTTGGCAATATGCTTGACCTGGCGGAGATCATTGCGGTCAGTGCTTTGAATAGGAAGGAATCTCGTGGCGGGCATTCTCGCGAAGATTTTCCCAAACGTGATGACAAGGAATGGCTAAAGCATACGCTTGTTTCAAAAAGTGCTGATGAGATCAAGATGAGCTACAAGCCAGTGACGATCACGAAATACCAACCCAAAGAACGCGTTTATTAGTAGAGGCGACTATGCTTGTAACCCTGAAAATATTCCGTTTCAACCCCGAAATAGACAAGAAATGGCACTACGAGACTTATGACCTCGAAGCTGCGGAGACTGATCGTGTCCTTGATCTTCTGGAGAAGGTGAAGGGTTATCAGGATGGCACATTATCTTTCCGCCGCTCTTGTGCCCACGGCGTATGCGGCTCGGATGCGCTTCGTATCAATGGCCGCAATCAATTGGCTTGTAAGGCTTTGGTACGTGATGTCGGCATCAAAATAACCGTTGAACCGCTGCTTGGTTTGAAGGTCATCAAAGATTTGATCGTGGATATGGAACCCTTCTTTGATAACTACAAGGCGGTTTTACCATATTTCATTAACAATAGCCCGCTGCCTGCGAATGGCAAGGAGCGCCTGCAAAGCCCCGAGCAGCGTGAGCGTTTTGATGAGACTACGAAGTGCATTTTATGTGCTGCTTGTACGACATCCTGCCCTTCGTATTGGGGCAGTGAGACCTATCTTGGGCCTGCTGCGCTGGTTACTGCCCATCGCTTTATTTTCGATAGCCGCGACGAAGCTGCGTCTGAGCGATTGCACATTCTTAGTGAGACCAGTGGTGTTGCGCGCTGCCACACCGTCTTCAATTGTACGATGGCTTGTCCACGCGAGATTCAAATCACCAGGGCTATTGGCGAATTAAAAATGGCAATGGTAACCGGTAAACTGGATTAGCGAGTTTCAGCCTGCTCAGAAAGTACAGCAGACCGGGGATTCTCGCCCTGGTCTGCTGTACTTTTTTGGCCGAACGCATTCCAAAATTGCTTTTTACGATGTAATTGTTATAATGAGATAAGCCCCAAGTCCTTTGGCGGGGTTTGCCTGCATCTTTGCGTGTTCAGAATATTAGAAAGAGGTCTGTACCATGTACAAGATGAAATCTTCGCTTTTTGATCTGATCCTTTGTATTTCTGATGCCGTTGACTTGATCAGCCCTTATATGGCCAATCACCATCGCCGGGTGGCCTATCTTGCCTACAAACTTGGGCGCCAATATGGCTTATCAGCTCAGCGCTGCAAAGATCTTGTTATTGCGGCGGCACTTCATGATATTGGTGCGCTCTCGCTTAAAGAGCGACTTGACATGCTCCATTTTGAGATCGAGAGGTCTCTTCAACACGCGGAAATAGGCTATTTGCTTATTTCTGGGTTAAAACCTTTTGTCAAGGCAGCAGAGATAGTTCGTTTCCATCATATCCATTGGGATGATGGGGCCGGGAAGGAGAGCATGGGTTTACCGATTCCGGTTGAAAGCCATATTCTTTATCTGGCCGATCGTGTCAGCGTTTTGGTTGATTCACGAGAAGAGGTGCTTTCACAAGTAAATAACATTGTCCGCCAGGTTAAACGGAAATCCGGCACTATGTTTATGCCGGATGTGGTGGATGCTTTCCTAGAATTGGCAGAAAAGAACTATGTCTGGTTTGACCTGGTTTCACCAACCATGGATAATACGATATTACGCGAACTGGATTGGGATGTTATATCACTTGATGGGGATGAATTGTTGGAGCTGGCGAAATTCTTCTGCCGAATCGTGGATTTTAAGAGTCCTTTTACTGCCACGCATTCGAGCGGTGTTGCCACAGCTGCTCAAGTTTTATCTGAGCTGGCGGGTTTTTCCTTGCTGGATCAGCGCCTGATGTATATTTCGGGGTATATGCATGATATCGGAAAATTGTGTATCCCGTCCGAAATACTTGAAAAGCCTTCTTCGCTTTCCAGTGAAGAATCTGCTGTTATGAGGCATCACTCTTATTACACCAATCATATCTTGCAGCGTGTTGGTGTTTTTGACAATATTCGTATCTGGAGTGCGTATCACCATGAGCGATTGGATGGCAGCGGGTATCCTTACCATCTCAAGGCCGTTGATCTGCCTGAAGGTGCGCGGATCATGGCTGTCGCCGATGTTTTTACGGCTATCATGGAGGATCGCCCATATCGGGCCGGGTTGCAGAATAAGGATGGATTGGTTGTGCTTAATGAAATGGTCAAAAAAGGATTATTGGATGCACGCCTGGTCGGTTTGCTGAGCAGCAAGTTCGATGAAATCAGCACGCTTGTTTTGGAAGCGGAAAGCAGCGCCTCACGGGATTATCAAGAATTTGTTGATCGCCGTACCAGGTATCTTGAATTCGCGGCGAGCCGTTGAGCATTTTGAAAATTTTCTTTTATTCGATGGCTTCTCTCAATTTCCTTGCCAAACTGCCAAAATGCTGGGTATAACGTATTTCGTCATCACGGGGTCTGGGCAGGTCAACTGTAAGGTCCAATTTGATCTTTCCTGGTCGGGCTGTTAGCACCAATACCCGGTCTGCCAAAAAAAGTGCTTCACCAATTGAATGTGTCACCATAATGACGGTTTTTTGTTTTGCCTGCCAGATGCGCGAAAGCTCGGTCCACATCTTTTCGCGAGTCAGGGCATCCAGCGAGCCAAATGGTTCATCAAGCAGGAGTAAATCCGGGTCATGAACCAGGGCGCGTGCCAGTGCTACTCGCTGAGCCATGCCTCCTGATAGATCACGTGGCAAGGATGATTCGAAACCATTAAGACCAACCAGGTCAATCATTTCTTGCGCTTTTTGGCGGGCGGTTTCGGGCGGAAGATTATCCAGTTCGAGCGGCAGGGTGATATTCTCACGCACCGAGCGCCAGGGCATCAAGGTGGCTTGTTGAAAGACGAAGCCTATTCGTGGTTGTTTGTGTCCTTCGAAGGAAACGCTGCCAGACGATGGCGGCAGCAGTTCGGCAAGGATTCGCAGCAGGGTGCTTTTCCCACTACCTGAAGGGCCGAGAACACAAAGAAACTCTTGCGGGCAGACAGAAAAGCTAACCGGCCCCAATGCGTGCAGCCCGCCATTCCCATCAGGGAAGATGGCGCTCAAGTCGCGCACGAACAGAACTGGTTGAAGAGGAATCCCGATCATGGTTGGGGAAGGAAGTCGTTTGTAAAGGCTTTTTTCAGGTCGAGTGGATCAGAATATAATTTCATGTCCAATAAAACTTTTTGCATATTTTCCCATGCTGCTGGATCGGATTTGCCGGGCGTGGTTGTACGCCATTGTTCTATGGATGTGCCCAATACCTGTTTTTGAACTAACGGATCGGCCTGGGATAGATTTTCCACATACTTTTTACTGATTTCGTACGCAGCGTCAGGGTCGGTTATGGTGTCCTGGAGCCCATGTAGAAAAGCGCCAACGAAGGCGCGTACCAGTTCGGGATTTTTGGCGATAGTGGTTTCATTGGTGATGATGCCATTTGATGCCAGTTGAACGAAATCGGCCACGCGAATTTCATTTATGGCATAACCCTTGGAGTGTAGTATGACAGGTTCGTTGGCCGCGTATCCAACGATAGCCTGTTCGCGTCCGGCTGCCAGGGCTTCTACCTGGGTGAAACCGATCGAATCGAGCGTCACGTCACTTTCTTTGATACCGGAAGCGTATAAAAGAGCCCGCAGTCCCACATAATTGGCGCCGAATAACCCCGGTAACCCAATTTTCATTCCGCGCAAATCTTGAGGGGATTTGATGTTTTTGTCAGCCATTGAAACAATTGAAACGGGATATTGTTGGTACCATGCCAGCACATATACGATCGGCAATCCTTGGGCGCGGGCCAATAATACCTGTTCTCCCGAGACCAGTGAAAATTGAAGTTTGTCTGCCCCAACCAGGGCTGCGCCATCTGTCTCGTAGGAGTAATCGAATTCGATTTCAATTCCGGCGTCTTTAAAGTAGCCCTTTTCGACAGCGGTATAAAAAGGCGCATATTGTATATTGGGTATATAGCCCATTGGTAGTTTGATGTGTACCAGTGCGGCTGCTGTAGGTTGAGCGATGGGTGTAGGTGTTGCGCATCCAGCTAACAATGAAAGTATTAGTATGATAAAAGCGATTTTTCTAAACATTGGATCTCCATTGATCAATTGATTTCTTGCCAGGCCAGCAGGCGGTGTTCTAGAAAGATGACGATGCCATACAAAGTTAATGCCAGCGCAACCAGGGTAAACACTGCTACAAAAACCAAAGCAGTATCATATTGTCCCCGCCCAACATTGATAAGGAATCCCAGCCCCTGGTCTGCGCCAACAAACTCTCCGACAACGGCGCCAATGACCGAGAGCGTTGCTCCGATTCGCAGCCCACCCAGGAATACTGGCAGGGCGGCGGGGATTTCGAGATGCTGAAGCATTTGCCACCGCGAAGCGCGCAATGAGCGCATTAGTTCATCCAGGGACTGCGGCACTGCGCGAAGGCCAACGACCGTGTTGACCAGCACCGGGAAAAAGACGATGAGGGCACAGATAAGCACTTTTGAAGAGATGCCTTGCCCGAACCAGATCATTAATAAAGGGGCAATTGCTACAATTGGAACAGCCTGGCTCGCAACGAGAAAAGGCGAAACCAGGCTATCGAAAAACTGTGATTTTGCGATGGCGTACCCCACTATTATGGCGCTGCAAGATCCAGTTAGCAGCCCCAGCAGCACTTCAAAGAGGGTAATGGTGGTGTGATGCAGTAAACTGCCGTCAGTCAGGGCCAGGAAAAACCGCTTGATCACCATTAATGGGGATGGCAGGATGAAGGCTGGTAAACCGCTAATCCGTGCCAACGCTTCCCATAACACAATGGTTAAGAGAATGGCGATGAGCGGAATCCAGCGTGTCTTTCTTCGCTGGTTGCGGTTGAAGAGTTTTTCAAGTTTTGGTGCCAGATTCAGATCCATGTTCACACATCGCTTTACGATGTACTTGAGCTGCTTTTTCGGGGAAAACAAAACACCCCGAGAGGAGTCTGCGGGGCGTTAAAATAATTTGCAGTCAATTAACCCCCCGAAAACGATAAACGCTTTCGGGGGGTAGACGACAAAACAAACCCAAAATGGGTTGTTACCTTCTTTTATCCGGACTTTAACCGTCGGCCGCGGAATTACACCGCATCCTGCGCTTTTTGTCGCGCTCGTGGGCTGTACCACCGATCGGGAATTACACCCTGCCCCGAAGGTAAAGATACTTAATTATTTTTGATTATATGCCGCCCCCGCTGGTCTGTCAATTTGAATCTTATTAACTTTTGTGCAAGTGTAGATTTAGGGTTAGTCTGGAGTGATGATTATGCTTGCAAGATACAATCGACCGGGCAGACATCTTTGCAGCGCGGGGCATCAAAATGGCCAATGCACTCGACGCAAGTACTTGCGTTGATCACATAAATGGTATCACCTTCTGTGATGGATTCTGTGGGGCATTCCGGCAAGCAAGCACCGCAAGAAATGCAATCGTCTTCAATTTTCATAGCCATGATATCACGCTCCTGTTGAGAATAAGGTTACATTGCTTATACTTATCTTGGAGCGGAGTGTCAAATGACGAAAATCTTGAATATTGGGTAAGTTTGTCATGCTTTTATGTGACAAACCGGTTTATGGGAGTACTTCATATATCTGAATGGATTGCTCGTTCTCATGCAATTTGACAACGCCTGCGTTTCGGAAACGGTATTTGTTGCCGAGAGAAATCATCGTTGTGTGACCAACGATGATTTTATATTGGCTGGCATATTCTCGCATGCGATGAGCTATGTTAACAGTGTCTCCCAATACATTAAATTCGGCATGCTCTTTTGTGCCTACATAACCAACCATGGCGTTCCCGGTATTGATGGAGACGCCAATGACGATTCGTTGTTTTGGATCAAGCGAGCCGGTATGGTTGAGCATATTGATCAATTCGCGCCCGGTATTGATCGCTTTTTCCTCGGGGGAAATACCACCTTCTTGTTCTACAAACATTGCCAGCACGCCATCTCCCAGATATTTGACCATACCGTTGTGCATGAAAATGGTCTGAGTGGCGACTGTATAAAACCCGTTTAAAATTTTGGAGAAGTGTTCAGTCCCCAGTTCTTGCGCCAATAAAGTGGAGTTGGCAATTTCTGAGAATAGTATGGTTACTTTTTGATCTTTCAGCCCGGGCAATTCGCCATTTTCGTAAAAATCAGCCAGCAAATGTTCGGTCTCGGTGGGCGAAATGAATCGCAGCATGAGCCGTTGGACCTGTTCTTCGCGGCGTATTTTTTCTAGATGTCGTATGCGTTGAATTGCAAGCGCAGCCTGGTGGCTGATGGCGATGGCCAATTTCTGGTCACGCTCTTCAAACGGGCGCGTTTCTTCGGTTTGGATCGTACAGATCAACCCCAAAGTTTCATCGATGTATTGGATTGGGATGAACATTTTGGTTGGTGTAATCTCAATGGTGCCATTGATAGCTGCTTTTCTTGCAAGCGGGTCGATGAAATCAATGGTACCCATACTTTTCAGCCTATCGCTCAGAATAATTTCGCAGGTATTTATCTGTAAGGCCTGCTTAATTAAGTTTGTCGTGGTTGTAAGGGCGGTTTCCAGATTTTGAACATTATTCAGTTTGATGGCAGATTCGTATACATGAACTGAATTTTTATACATTGTTTCGAGCAATAACTCACGAGTTAATGGATGCGTATCAGATGCGACTCGGCGTCCATCTGGGTAGCGCTGCAGTTGCATCGAAAATTGCCCAATATTTACGCGATCATCTTTATTCAGTTGATAGGAACCAGTGATTTGAAGGTCGTTGACAAATGTTCCATTGGTGCTGTTCAGATCAAGGATGGAAATTGTGTTAGTAGTCGAATCGAAAACGACCTCGGCGTGTTGGCGGGATGCGGAAATATCATCAACAATGATGTCATTTGTGTTTGCCCGCCCAAGCGTTAACGTGCCAGGTTTTAATTCCACCAGCTTTGATTCTTTATTGGGTGAATAAATAGCCAATTGCCACATTCAGCTTATTACTCCTACAGTGTGGAATAGAGGTAGATGGGTTGAGTTTACAGGTTGTATATCCCGGCGTATTTTTTCTTTAAATATTGTATATACGGAGTGATGGTCATGGGACTGCCTGTTGCACGCTTGACAATCTCTGATGCGGTAAATTTGCGACCATGACGATACAGGTTCTCGGTCAACCAGCTATGTAGTGTATCAAATTTACCCTGCCTTGTTTCTTCTGGAATTTCCGGATGTGATTTAAGCGCAGCGGCATGGAATTGGGCGCTAAGAATATTTCCAAGGGTGTACCCCTGGAAAGCACCCCCAATCAGGCCTGCATACCAATGCACATCTTGCATGACACCGTCACGGTCATCTGGCGGGGTTATGCCGAAATCTTTTTCAAAGCGTTCGTTCCAGGATTCTGGTAGATCACGAATGGACATTGTCCCTTCCAGCATTTGCAGTTCAAAATCGAAGCGCAGCATGACATGCAGATTGTAGGTTACTTCATCTGCATCTGTGCGGATGAGCGAGCGTTCAACTTTGTTGACTGCGCGATAGAACTGGTCAAGCGTAACATTCTTAAGCTGTTCTGGAAACTCGCTTTTTAATTTCGGGAAAAAGTATTCCCAGAACTCATGGCTGCGACCGATAATATTTTCCCAGGTGCGTGATTGGCTTTCGTGCACACCGGATGAAGTGCCATCTCCAAGGGGTGTGGATTCGTAAGCCATATCAATTCCTTGCTCATACATGCCATGACCAGCCTCATGGATGTTGCTGAATAATGTTTCGCCCAGGAAATTTTCTTTTACGCGTGTGGTGATGCGCACATCGCCTAATGAGAATTTGGTCATAAAGGGGTGATGGGTTTTGTCGATCCGTCCGCGATCGAAATCGTAACCCAGTTGGCGAACGATATTTTCTGCAAATTTTAGTTGTTGGGCTTCCGGGTAATGATTGTGCAGGAATGAGTCATCAGCTGGCGGTTGGGAAGTGATTGCTTTTACAATTGGGACAAGTTCGCTGCGCAGTTCGGCAAAAAGGGTTTTGATATCAGATGCCTTCATCCCGAAATCAGCTATGTCGATTAATGGATCGGCGATATGCTCATAGCCTGGGAAAAAATCGGCAAGTTTGCGGCTCAGATCGAGTGTTTTTTCCAGGAATGGTTGGGTTTTTCGAAAATCATTGGCTGGGCGGGCTTCTGCCCAGGCCTGGTAGGAGGCAGTTCCGTGAATGCTTAGCTCCGATAAAAATTCAGGAGGAACCTTTATTGCGCGCTCATAATCAATCTGTGTCACACGGATCAGGCTGGCTTCATCCGATTCATAAGGCAGGCTCTCCTGATATGGACGTAGATCATC
>CAIMZS010000187.1 GCA_903846015.1 uncultured Anaerolineae bacterium
AGGCCTGTAGTGCAGACCCCCTCCGGCCTTCGGCCACCTCCCCCAAACGCAAAGACCGCGTTTATGGGAGGAAGATCGTCTTTTGGCGAGATTTGCCTGTCTCCTGCCCCCACTTTCAAAGTACGAAAGTGAGGGCAGGTCGGGAAGGGGGTCGCTCTTGATGGCAAGCCTGTAGCGCAGACCCCCTCCGGCCTTCGGCCACCTCCCCCAAACGCAAAGACCGCGTTTATGGGAGGAAGATCTCTGTTCGGGATGGGGGTCGCGCTTTTAAAGAGCCTGACCGGGCTGTGAAACCCACATGCCCCCGCCGGCCCCGGCGGACTGCATGAACAGATTGTAGCTGTAGACTTCATCCTGGTTGTTGAACGGGTTGTAGACGCGCACCCAGCCGTCACTCCCAACCGGGCGGACATCCTCAATCACCACCCAATGCCGGATCTTGCCATCCGCCTTGATTTTCCCGACGCTGTTAATGCCGCAGCCCGAAACCACAAATTGACCGCTGGACAGGCGGTTTTTAATTAACTGCGGTGAGGTGGGGATCGATGAATAGGCTTCCCCATGCCGGTCGACACATTTAAGCAGCGC
This sequence comes from uncultured Anaerolineae bacterium, assembly GCA_903846015.1. Lineage (GTDB taxonomy): Bacteria > Chloroflexota > Anaerolineae > Anaerolineales > Villigracilaceae > UBA5195. The sequence goes on from CAIMZS010000187.1 coordinate 589, forward strand.
CCGCAAGTCAATCATGCTGGTGCCCTCATGCGGATTGTCCAAAATGGCAGCGGCGCGCGGGTATTTGCTTTCCATCCAGCGCTGCAGCAGGGGCAGCACATCCATCCCGCCGAGAGTGGCAATGCAAAACTCGCCGCACAGCGAAAAATGCACCAGTCGTTTGCGCGTAGCCGCGAAAATGTCGATATACTGGGCGCCGGTATAACCTTTGCTCCTGGCATCGGCGATCTCAGGATCCTGCGGCAGCCGCAGGATTGGGCTGGCAAGGTCGAACACCGTTTCGGCATTGGCATCCACCTGTGGATCGATACCGGCATCCGGAAAGAGATACGGCGCGGCGATGTCGGCCCGGAACCAGCCGCGCATGCTGCGGCTCATACGGTAGAACTCAACATCATAAAATGTCTTGCGATTGGCTCCCTGCCCGCCTGAGCGGATGATCCCGGTCCAGCGCATGACCTGCCCTTTTAATACGCAGCCCAGGTAAAGCTCATTTTGAAGCGGCTGTTTGTAAATGTAATGATCGCGGATTGCGTACAGGTCGCGTCCGCCGGAGATTATCACGATCCACTCGTCCATGACGGCCTCTTCCAGGCGTTGGCTGGCGGCCAGTTCTGCCAGCCATTTTTCCCAGCGGAGTTTGTCGGCCTGGATGGTCGCCAGCATTTTCACAAACAGGTTTGCTTGCTGCGATAGGCTCACGCCTGACCAGAAATTCACCGGGATCCAGGTTGGTTTGCCACCCACCGTCAGCCATTTTTGAAACTCGCGCAGCTTCAGCGAGGGCGGCACGGTTAATACGCCGGAGATGATCGGGAATACGGGCGCCTTATTTGCCGTCGGGAATGCCAGCGCAGGTTTGGGCAGGTAACCGCTAACCGTATGCATCATTCGCAGTGGTTTAACTTTGTACCACTGCTGCTTTTCTTCGAGCATTTCTACGGCGCAATCGCCTGGAAACCGGTCTGAAATGCTGGCATCGATTGTAGGGCCGGATCGAACATCAACGTCCGCCCGGGTTCGGGCAATCATCGGCATGCATAACTCCTTGGTGCCAGTGCTGAAAAGTGAAACAACCAGGCAGGGATTTTATCCGCTGCCTGGTTGTGATGATTATCGTTCCGGTTTAGTAGTGTTTAGAATTTTCGTATTCGGCCAGGCTGTGCGTATTTCCATTGGCAAGTTTTTCAAAGCGTGGGTCGCTGCGGATGAAATCGAAATCCAGATCACGGCGGATCCACTCGACGGTGGTTTGTTTTTTCTCCAGGGCCAGCTTGAGCAGTTCCAGTGCTTCTGAAACATTTCCGCGGATGGATTCGAAGCAGGCGCGATCGTATTCTTTGTACTTGCTCATGAATGGCGCGGCCTGGGTGATATGTTTTTGGGTTTCTTCTTTATTCCCAAGCTTGCGATAATAGCTGGCCAGTGCGCAATGAGCTGCCACATAGGTCTGGTTCAGTTCGAGTGTTTTTCCAATTTCACGGATGGCGGCCTGATAATCTCCGTTGGCAGCATAGCAGGTGCCCAACTGGTAGCGGTACAGGTGGTAATTCGGCATCAGCATGACGGCTTTCTCGAAGGCGTAGATGGCTTCAGGAATGCGGTGGGTAATGCGGTATAGATTCCCGAGTGAATCCCAGGCGCGGTGATCATCCGGGTTCATTTCCACTATTTTGAGCTTGCCGACGATATTTCTGGAAATGAGATCGGCTTCGCTTAAAGTCCCGGGATTGTCACTGACCGTGCCCGGCGCCCTGCTGCTGGTCTCCGCGGGAGCTGGCTGCGTGGCCAGGGTAAGCTGTTCAGCCAGCATCGGGGCATCACCGGGTAGTTCAACTGGCTCGCTGTGGGCCGGCTCTGGTTCTTCCGGGGTCACTTCCACCGGCGCGGAGAGAATGGCCTGCATCTCGTCCGGTTGTTCAATCAGCATGTTTTCGGGCTGAAAAGAGAAGTCGGTTTCAGGCTCTGGTGCGGGATCTTGTGTGAGTACCGCTTGATCGAGTACAGCTTGCTCGGGTTCAGCTTGATCGGACTCGGCTTGATTGAGCACGGCTTGTTCGCCTGAGTCAGATTCAGCCGGGGCAGCGGCGCTGAGCGGGGCCAGGTTTTCCGCGGGGCTGACCACAGCTTCCGGAAGTTCATCCAGCGGTTGGAAGCCTGAATCGGGCTGATCCACGCTGAGCGGCGAAGTAAACGCGCTGATGGTTAATTTGTAAAGCTGGAAGGCCTTTTCGTAAGCCTTGATTGCGTCCGGCCCTTGAGGGCGTTTTTCAAAGATATTTCCCAACTGGTAAGCGGCAATCCCATCGTCGAGCCGCCCCAACTTGGTGTAAATATCGCCCAGCCCATCCCAACTTTTGGTATCTTCCGGGTTCTGCTTGATGGCGCGGTGGAAGGCCAGCATGGCCTCGTCATTGCGGCCCATGCTGTTGTAAAGATTCCCGACATTGCTCCAGGGGAATATCTGGTCTGGGGCTAGTGAAACCGCCTGCCTGTAAGCGCCAATGGCTGATTCAACATTTCCCAGGTCGGTTTTGACCAGGGCGAGCGCATGCCAGCACAGTGCCTGGGTCCAGTTATTTTGAATTTTGGCACAAATATCAATCGCCGATTCCAGGATGTTGACGGACTCATCCAACCGGCCATTGCGCCAGTGCATGATCCCGACCGTTAACAGCAGAGTGGCGCGGACACTGTCATCCTGTTCCGGGCTGGTGATTGGATTGGCGCTCAACTCTGACGCAAAAGGGAGCTGGCCGTCCGGTCCGCTTACGCCAATATTCACGCTCTCGTCAACCTGCACGGCAGCCAGCGATTTGCCCGGAATTGTGAGCGGCAGGTCACCGGAGAGCGCCGGGTCAAATGTGTTTAACACCCTGGTCGTTATAATTGCCTGGTTGGAGGTCTCAGAGTCCGGTTCCTCTGATTGAGCCTGGGCTTCCAGATCGGACTGCAGGATGCCCAGGCCTTTCATCACGGCCAGATTGCCGGGGTCCAGTTCGTAAGCCTTCTTAAAGGCTGTTATGGCGCTGTCGTAATCCCCCAACTGGCGGTGGCACTCGCCCAGCCGAATTGAAACGTTGGCCCGCTCTTTCGGATCGGAAAGCAGCTCAATGCATCTTTGGTAATGTGGGATTGCCTCGCGGATGCTGCCCTGGCTGGCATAGGCGCTCGCCAGGTTGTTGTAAACGTTTCCAAATCGGCAGCCTTGCTTGATAATATTCAAGTAAGCAGCGATTGCTTTATCCAGCGCGCCAGCCTGATAGTACAGGTTAGCCAGGTCAATCCAGGTATCTATTTTTGCCATTTTCTCCTCCTCATTATGCCCGATAAGCCGGGGTGGACCAACGACGCTCACCTTTCGGATTGCTTTTTAAGAGAAAGCGCGCCCGGCTGACCAGGGAAGTATTTTCTGGCCGGTGTTCCTCATCCGCCTGGAGAACCGGGCTTTCGGTGATATCTACCGATTCCGGTTCGTCCTGAGTTTGGGATTTGGTGGCGCTGATATTCGGTTTGTTTATTCTAAAGATCAAATCTTCAATCTGACCCGTATTGAGGTCATTTTTGATGACGTATTGGAGTGCCAATTGGCGCGATTGTGAGGTTGCCAACTGGTTCAAGGCCTCGGCCTGTTCCTGGGTAATCTGATTTTCTCCACAGGCTTGTTTGAGATCATCGGGAAGATCGAGCAGACTGAGGCAGTGGGTTATCTCATAGGGGCTTGTGCTCAGCCGCTCGCTTAATTCATCCACAGAAAGATTGAACTCTTTGACCAGCAGTTGGTAGTTTTCGGCTCGTTCCATTAAATTGGTTTCAAGCTGGCAATCATTTTCAATGATCGACAATTCGAGAATTTCCTGCGCGTTGGCCTGGCGCACAAGCGCCGGAATTTCACGCAGCCCAAGCTTTTTGGCTGCTGCCAACCGGCGGCTGCCGGCGATTAAGATATATTCGCCCGGATCACCTGGTTCGGGACATACGATCAGGGGTTGAATGATGCCGTGGATGCGGATCGAAGCGGTCAGATCGGTGATATCGCTGTGCGCGCGGGTTGAGCGCGGGTTGGGATGGATCTGGGCCGGATCGAGCAGGGTGAACTCGCGGCGTTGAGCGCTGCGGACTTCGTTCAATTTATCGGCCTCCCGGTAGGCCGACATGGCTTGTTCGTATTGGCCCAACTGCCGGTATGCTTCTGCCAGCCGGGTCCACGTCAGCGCTTTTTCTTTTTTGTCGCTGAGCAGTTTGATGCTTTTCTTGCACAGCATTACCGCCTCGGTGAATTTACCCTGCCGGGTGCAGATTACTGCCAGGTTGCTGTAAGACAGGCCAAAACCGGGGTCGCCATCGATCGCGTTTTTAATGGCATCGATGGCGTCAGTCAGTGCCCCGACCTTTAACAAGCAATTTCCCAGATCATTCCACACGCTGGGATTTTTGAGATTGCTGTCAATTTCACTGGCCGTATTCTCAATTGAAACATCGGCTACAAAGGCAGTTTGCACCATATCGTTCTCCTTTTATTGCTTCTCAGACCTATCCTACAAAATGAGCGAAAGGTTGATCAAAATCGACTTCCCGAATATCGCTGTTGGATGTGAAATTATCGCTGCTCAGCTTGTCTGCATTTTGGTAGGCTTGCATCGATTCGGGATATTGCCTGTTTCGCCGGTAAACATCGCCCAGCCTGTTCCATGTGATCGCTTTGTCATCATCACTAAAGAGCAGCTCGATGCTGCGGTGATACAGCTTTAGAGCCTGGTCGTATTGGCCCTGGATTGAATACACCTGCGCCAGGTTGCTGTAAGACCAGCCAAATTCGGGATCAATCTCAATCGCGCGGTTGTAAGCATCGATGGCGTCTTGATAAGAATTGGATTTCGCAAAGATATTGCCAAGCTCATTCCATACATTGGCATTGTCCAGATCGACATTGATCAGGTCTGCATCCATTTCAGCGGGAACCTCAATGAGCGCGGCGGCAGGCTTGCTTGCTTCAGCCTGAATTGTTTTTTCAGCCTGGACAACCGGCAAGCTCGCATCCAGGTCAGCCTGGATTTTTTCCAATTCGATCAGGATGGTTTCATTTTGCGGGTCCAGGTTGGCCGCGGCTTCAATCGACTGCAGGGCGCTGTCAAAATCTTTCATCTGGCGGTGCAGACCGGCCAGGTGACTCAATGAATTGGTGCGCTCTTTATCGCTGGTGAGCAGATCAAGGCTTTTCTGGTGAAAGGCGATTGCCTGGGCTGGATCGTTTTTCTGTTCGTATAACACCGCGATCCGCGTGAATAGCTGCGCATCGCGGATATCCAGGCTGGCTGCTTTTTGAAAGGCGTTAAGCGCTTTTTCCAACGCGCCGATCCTGGCATACGTATTTCCAAGCTGGACCCACAGCCGGGCACTTTCTGGAACGGGCAGCGCGGGCGAGGCAACCCTGCTGGGTGCCTTAGGGCTGGCAGGTTGAACAGTTTCCGGTTTGGCAGGTTGAACAACTTCGGATTTGGCAGGCGCTGGTTTCGATATCTTTTCGACTGGTTTTGCCTCGGGGGTCTGAATGGCAACCCGTGGCTGATTCGGTGTGATGGCTGCGCGTCCGGTGGCCAGTCTTTCGGACATTTGATAAGCGCTTGTGGCATTATTGCGATCACCCAGGCTGCGGTAAGCATCGCCCAATTGTTTCCACAATACGGATTTTTGGCTGGCAGTGGTGCTGAACTCGATGGCTTTTTGGAAAAGCGGGACGGCCCGGACATTATCGCCGATGTGACTGTAAGCTGCTGCCAGGTTGGCGTACAGGCCATCGGGCGAAGCCCCATATTCAATCGCTTTCGTGTAAGCGTTGATGGCCTGGCGGTGGTAATTGATCTTGAAGGTGACATTCCCGACCCCGCTCCAGACGTCGGCGTTTTTAGCATCCATTGCCATGGCGCGCATGTAAGCCTTCAGGGCCTGATCATTCTGATCCAGGCTCGCGTAGACATCGCCCAGGTTGATCCAGGGGTTTACAAAGCTGGCATTAAACTGGATCGCTTTTTTGAAACATTCGACTGCTTCGGCGGATCTCCCGGTGCTGGCGTACACAGTCCCCAGACCGTTCCAACTGATTGGATCCTGGCCGTTCTGTTTGATGGCATTGCTAAAGGCCAGGTAGGCTTTTTCAAAATGCCTGGTTTTTTGGTACAGGGCCCCGACATTATTCCAGACGGTGATATTTTCGGGCACCAGCGCAATCACCTGGTTGTAAGCCCGCAGGGCATCTTCGGTCTTGCCCGAATCTGATTTGACCAGCGCGATTGCCTTCCAGCAGATAGCCTGGCGGGCAGCATCGCTGGTTTTTCCGGCAATTGCAAGAGCGGCTTGAAGAAATTCAACTGCCTTATCGGGATCGCCCTTTTTCCAGTTTGTCACACCCAGGCTCAATAAAATATTGATGCCGTTGATGGACTGCTCCACCTGCTCGTGCTTATTGAGGTCGACGGTTGGCTCAACCATACAGCTGTTATCGCAAGCTTCTTGGGCGATAAAATCGATCACTCGATGGCGCGAGGCCCAAAAATCTGGGGCGTTCCGCGCCAGGTTAAAGGCCTCACTTTCGGTCAACCAGAATACGACTCGAATTAAATGATCGATGAGCTGGTCGCGGCTGGTATTGAGATTTTTGTACAAATAATCTGCCGAATTTTTCCAACAATCCCCGGTGACAGAATCAATGAAGAAAATGGTTTCATCATTGTGCGGAATATTGGTAATAAACTGCCCCAGGCTGGTATTTTCGGCATCATTATTCTGGAAATGGATGACCGCTTTCCCTGATTCCAGGATACGCCTTTCCAGGGCATCCTGCGCCGTAATGCGCATGCTGTTTGAATTGTAAAGTGCAAACAGAATCGAAGGCCGCTGCCATTCGATGGCCAGCTCCAGTTCGCGGAAGACGCAATCCGCCTGATCTTCGATCGACTCCGGACTGATTGAAACCGCCGGGAAGGCTTCATTCATAGAGCAATTTCCTTAAAACCGGGTGAACGTCGCACCAATTTTCGCCGTTTCTATATTCCAGCAAGGCCAGCAGCTGCAGCAGCGGCCTGATTCTTTCGTTATATTCAAGACGGTTGTTTTCATGGATGCTGCGCAGAATATCCAGATCTTCTTTATCCAGGATGCGCCGGTATTCGTTGCGGATTTCGGTGGCGGCCCATTCCACATCGACGATCTCGATTTGCCGGGCTTTGCGGCGGCGGGCGGTGCTGATGGCGGTGCGCATTACACGCGCCATTTCGCGGAAGACACCTCCGCTGTAGGTGATTGCCAGGTCGAGGGCCTGTTCATCGATCAAGCCAGTATCCATGCGTACCCACACAAATTTGCGCATGGTGTCATAACCTTCCTTGCTGTACTGCGCCTGGACTTTGTGGGTGTGCAGCTTGACATTCGGCAGGAACAAGGCTTTGTCACGGATGGCGTCAAAATCTTTGCTGTAAAATAATGCGCTTGATACCGTGTAAACAATCGCGCATTTGGGCTGCATCATGATTTCACGGCGATCCTGAAAGATGGATTTGGCCTCTTTGAGGCTCGGTTTATCCAGGTCATCGATCAGGATAAGGGGTAACTTGCCTTCTTTTTTCGTTATCTCAGCAGCGATGCTGTTGATGATGCCCAGCAAGCCGGTGATATCCCGGTCAATCACCTGGCGGATCTGCGATCGGATGGTTGGCTCGAGCTTCATTTTGAGACTGGTATTGGCAAAAAAAGCATCCAGACCGGCGGATACTTCAAAACCCTGGACGCGGCCGGAGCGCACGGTGATGATCTCTTCCTCGACCTTGCCTTTCCAGCCATCCAGTTCCTTTAACAGGTGGTCGGGCAGATTTCCGCCGGCTTTGCGATAATCAAGGTACATGCGCCCGCCAATTGCCAGCAGCACATCCCGAAAGTCCAGGTCGATAATATCGGCTTCTTCGCGGATGCTGAAGTTGATCGGCCAGTATTTCTCATTGATTTTTGGGTCCGCCATTAAATGAAGCAGCTCAGTCGATTTACCGCAGCCGCGATGACCGGAGAAGAAGAATTTTGGCGGATTGTAAAAAGGCGCCTGCAGCGCATCAGCCAGTTCACCAATGGGGTCGCCAGGACGAGTGACATAGAACGGGTTAGGGTTGCCATTCTCGCTGGTCTCCAGGGGCAGATCAAGCTCAAAATTTAACCAGGCGCGATTGAAATCTTTAGCCCTGATGTATGCAAAATTACTCATTCATTCCTCTTGATGGACGGCATTGGATACATCAGCCGTACTTGTGCATCGATTTTTTTGTTGTTCCAGGCAAAATAATATGTCAATCTGGCAGGCTAGAATCTGCTGAGATTCATGTGCGCAAAGCGGCGCGAATTGGTTTCTGCGTCTTTTATCGAGATTTCTTGCGGATCCCACATGGCCTGGGACCAGATTTCAAAAAAATCTCCCTGCCCAACCAGCACGATCTTCGCTTCCAATCCGGCATATTCCTTTAACCCGGTCGGAAGGTTGATTGCTCCTGCGGCGTTGATTTTCAGCAGGGAGGCATTCCCGAGCAGCATGCGTTGAAGCGCGCGCGCCAGCGGGTCGGCAAGATTCAATCGCCGGACGATTATTGCGATTTCACTGAAGGCAGCTTTGGTGTACACCTGGATATTGCGGTCAAAACCCTGGGTGATGACGGCGCCTTCATCGAGCAGCATGGCATAACTAGCCGGGATATTCACGCGGTTGTTTTTGTTAAGGCTGGATGGATGCTGACCAATGAACACTTTGCTTTCTCCGTATTTTTCAGGTCTGCGAAATGCAAACCAGGCTCAGGTGTAATTATTATTGTGATGCTTACAGTTTATCTTTTCTTATCAAATCGCAACATCCATAAAACGGGCGGATTTTCCGATAATTTGTTCTGTATTTGTTGATTTATAGGACGTATTAAGGGGTAATTATAGGATGTGCGACTATGCTGAAAATAGGATATAAAAACGTGAAGATTGGGGTATTTTAGGGGTAAAAATAGGATATTCGGCATGAAGAAACAGGGTTAAAAATGGCATGCCAGGCGGCTGCGTGAATTTCGCGATTCCATCGCCTGAAGAAGCCCTGGTGAAGCCAGCTTTCGGATCAATGTCACAGGCTGGAGGGTTTTCCCGATTAAGAGCAGATTGCCACGTCGCGGAAAGCACGCTCCTCGCAATGACGGGAGCCAGTTGTGCGAAACCGGCGCACTTGTTCTACGCCGGTCGTGGCAATCTCCTCCTTGCCGGGAAGCGCTACCGTTTGTGAGGAGATTGCCACGTCGCGGAAAGCACGCTCCTCGCAATGACAGGAGGCGAGGGGTAAAGGCCCGCCAGGGTTTCAGCCCAAAGAAGGAATTGGCGTGATTAATTTCCCGAAATATTGGACCACACCCAATGTCATGTCGACCAGGATTATTCAGGGCGTGGTAAACTATTAACAGATAAAAATCGAACAGCGCCAAATTTATCTCGCTTGGGTATGCGCTGTGTAACCATTTGTGTTATATAAATCCGGGCCAGGATGGTGATATGACCACAGAGAAGCGTAGCAACCAGGTCGAAACGATCAAACAGCGCGTAGCCCTGCTGTTTGATGAATTGATTCTGGCGGCTGGCTGGCAGCGGCCTTCCATCCTGTTTGCCATGTATCGTTCCAGGTTGGTGCGGATTGAAGCGCAGGCTGCGCTTGAAAAAAAGTTGAACCGCTTAAACCAATCGGTGTATTACCTGCGCGTAAACGAAGAAAATTTTGACATTCCGTTGTTCCTGATACAATTCCCTGAACGTGAAAAGACGGTTTTTTTTATTGAAGAGTTGTTTTCGTCTGGCGGCAAGCTGGGTGTCAATGCCTTTCGCACGTTAAACATCCGGCGTGAACTGCTGGTGGATTACAGCATCCGCTCTGTGTTCTGGCTGACCCCGGATGAGGCCGGGTACCTGCCGGTTAACGCGCCGGATTTCTGGGCCTTCAGGCATCGCATGATCGAATTTCTGGATCAGCCTGCCGCCCGGCGGGTTTCGGCCCTGGTGGATGCGTTGACGCCAGCCTATTGGGACGTGAACGCGCTTGCCAGGGATGCAGGCTCGAAAATTGTTCTGCGCGAAGAATTGCTCAACCTCATCCCGGACGACTGGAAAAACGCCCCGGTACTGCGCGTCGAGCTGCTCAACCTGCTGGCGGGTCTGTATTGGGCCCAGGCTGACTACACCCGCTCGCTCAACGTCATCCAACCTGCTCTTGAAACCGCCCAACAACTTGAAAACAAGACCCTGCAATCACGCTGCTGGTTGAGCCTGGGCCTGGTGTTGCAAAGTATGCAGCGCCCGGGTGAAGCCCTGCAGGCTTTCCAAACTGCCACGCAGCTGGATGCGAGCCGCGAGTATGCCTGGATGGGGCAGGGTGATGTTCACCAGCAACAGGGCCGCTTGGAGGCTGCCGTGCTGGCATACCGGCAGTCCATCGCCATCAATCCCAAAAATGCCACCGCCTGGAATCATTTGGGGGCTGTGTTTTTGGCTTTTGGGCAGGCTGAAGAGGCTTTGCGTGCTTATCAGCACGCAACCCGCGCCAACCCGAGCGGTGCCCAGCCCTGGGAAAAGCTGGCGCAGATTTATCGATCCCAGGGGCGTTATCAGCAGGCGCTGCCGGCCTTGAAAATGATCGCAAGTCTGCGCGGTGATGAGCTGGACGCGAATGGCTGGGTGGATTTGGGGCTGGGTTATCGCGCCGCCGGGAAGATCAGCAGCGCCATACGCGCTTTTTATAAAGCCACCCGGCGTGCGCCAGGGCAGGCTTTGCCCTGGAAGGTTCTCGGTGAGATTTACTTCAGCCAGGGTCAGCTTCGCTATGCCCGCAAGGCTTATAAGACCGCCTGCTTGCTCGATCCGCAGGATGAAACCCTGCAGTCCGCCTTAAAAGCCTGTTATCCTGATCGGAACAAGCAGATATAGGGTTATCTCAGCAATTTTTCAAAGTTATCCACATAATATGAAAAGGGAGTAAATATGTCCATCATGGCAATTTTGGAAGTGGCGCTCGGGATGATTTTTGCCTGGCTGGTCCTCAGCGTGGCGGTAATGTATATCCAGGAATGGATGGTGGGCCGCATGGCCTGGCGTTCCGAGATGCTGGAGTCTTATATCAGCAACCTGGTGGCAGACCCATCCCTGGCGCGCCAATTTTATGATCACCCCCTCATCCAGGGTCTGCACAGTGGTTCCGATGGGCAGAGCAAACCGGCCTATATTCCGGCGGCTCAATTTTCAATGGCCCTGCTCGATATCATCACCAACATGCCCAAGGAAAGTTCGCTGGTTCAAAAGGTTCTTTATGACCTGGATAAAGAGATCGACCGGCTGGGTTGGGGCAAGAAAAAGTCGGCCCGGCTGCAGCTCAACCAGACGCTTGTCCTGGCGCGGAAAGCTGTTTCCAGCCAGGGAGATGCCGCCAGTATCACGGTGATGCTGGATGCTGTCAAGCGCGGTATTCGCACTTTGTACGATGACCACCCGGCGCTCAGGCGCGCGATCCGCGCCCGGATCCACGAATATTTGGCCCAAAAGGAACAGATCGACGGTATTCTTGCTGGCATGCGTGCCAAAAACGATGGCAATCCGGATGAAACTCCGGAAGGTCAACTCAAAGAGGGCATGGCTGCCATGAGCATCGTTCAGCCAGAATTTAAACAGGCCATCGAAGCGCTCACCAATGGAGTGGATGCCGCCTCTTCGCAGGGCGAAGGTTTCCTGGATGGTGTGCGCAAGAACCTGGAGGATTGGTTCAATAATGCCATGGATCGTTTGACGGGCTGGTATAAGCGCCGGGCTCAAACGCTGGCTTTCATGATTGCGCTGGCTGTCGGGGTTATGTTGAACATCGATTCGCTCCAGATTGCCACCCAGCTGTGGCGTGACCCGGCTGTGCGCGAGGCGCTGACGGCCCAGGCGAGCGCATTTGCCAACGCCAACCCCGACCCGAGTGTGGTTGCCACGCCGGATGCGCAGAAGATGGCTGCCATTGCGCTGCAAATCAGCCAGTTGAATGTTCCGTTGGGCTGGATTGGGACGGCCATGCCCATGGATGCGAGTGGAATGGTCATCATCGGGGATGCAGCTGAAAAGGTGTGCAATTTTTCTGCGCAGTCGGACGCTGAGTTGTTTGGAATCCGTTGGGGAAGTGAATGCCACCCGATCATCAATACCCCGTTATTCAATGATCCTACTGGTTGGCTGTTGAAGCTGATAGGTCTGTTTATCACAGGTGCTGCCGCTGCCCAGGGTGCGCCTTTCTGGTTTGACATTCTCAAGAAAGTTGTCAACGTGCGCGCCAACGGCATCAATTCAGACGAGGCCGCGCTAAAAGCCGGGAACTAACTCGCCCGGTTGCCTGTCCAGTGGGACCGGCGCACTTGCTCTATGCCCGTTGCCTGTCATTCCCGAAGAACATCGGGAATGACAGGTGTGCGAAACCGGCGCCCTTGTCCTTCGCCGGTTGTGGCAATCTCCTCCTTGCCGGGAGACCCTGTCGTTTGTGAGCAGATTGCCACGTCGCGGAGAGCACGCTCCTCGCAATGACGGGGGGCGAGAGGTCAGGCTTTCATCCATGCGTTTAGAAGATTGTTTTCATTTTCGCTCAAAATAAACTGGACATTGCGGCACAAATTAATGGTATTCTCGCCCATTTTGATCGCAAGGTCGCCGGGTTCAAGCGGAGCATCCTTTCCGCTGTTGACGCCCCGGTACATCAATCCCGTCAGGACAAAATCGACATGGGACCTTGCAACCGGCGCGCCTTTTTCGACACATCGATCTCGAACTGTTTTTGAAGTCCGGGAAGGATGAAAACTATTGTTTTCATTAATTTCACGGGCGATTTCCGTGAAGATGAGCGAATAATGCTCCGGTAACAGGTAGGGCGTATCTGTCAGTTGGTTAATCTTCCAGGCTAATGGCGCCAAATGGGGAAATTTGAGCGAAAATTCACCGATGGGTGGAACCAGTGAATTCATTTCATCCGCTTCTCGCGTTTCTACTTCGCTCGTTTGAGCGCCTGGTATTTTGTGAAGTTTTGGATGATAGATATAACTGGGGCCGTATGAATTCAATAACAGCTCGCCCAAATCCAATTTCATCAGCAAACCCTTAAATGACTTTTCTCCCAACCAGTTGGATGTGCGGATTTCAACGCCAAATTTTTGTACGACCCCATCCGCCAGCGACGCCAGGGTCACAGCGGATGGCGATGCCGCGATACTACTTCTGATCCATTTGGCAATCGATCTCTTCGTGCTGGCATAGCTTTCATTTACGTCGATATCATTGGCCTGAACCCGGCACAGCCGCCACGGGTCTTCGCCGCTGATATACAGTTCAGGCTTGATTTTGACAATCGCCTCGGTCAGCCCGCGCAGTGAAAGATAACCCATCCAATGATTACTTTTCTTATAATCAGGAAATTCTCCCAGGATTTTCGGTAATTCGCTGGCCTCAACGCCCGCAGATTCGAGCACGGTTTCGTACAGCCGGTTTGCGATTTTTTCGAGAGCGACATTCGAGACTTGCGGATGTATTTCACCGTGATCGATCGGTTCATCATCCATCAGGTTGATGCCAAGACCATCACGGACAAAATCATTCTGGGTGATTAACGTATCGCAAGAGGCTTTGTAAGCCGGGGATATGTAGTTGCCGCCCGAAATCATGGTTGTCCAACGGTTATTCATCCGCAGCCGCAGCAGCACCGGTGTAAAGTCAGAATCTCCGGATAAGATAATAAATTCTCTAAAATTGGTGGGATGATCCAGCGTATCGAGCACATCCATGACCAGGTGAATATCCGTGCTGGTTTTGCCTTGCTTCGTCAGCGGCGGGCAATCGACAACCTCAAACGCAGAGCGGATAAAATAAGGCCGAAATTCGGCAAAACTTTGTGGGTTCAGGTAACAGCGCCTGACCAGAATCCGCCGCTTGCCATTCCCCGGAACGGATTGTTCCAGCCATTTTAGCCACCTATCCGGGTTGACCGCGAATTGCTTGGCAAGATCCTTGCTTTGTTCCTGGAGACTGATAAATATATTGTCAAAATCCACAAACAAAGCCGAGATGATGGGTTCTTTTTCCTGGATGATATTCATTTATTCCTCCTCATTAATGGGTGTCATGTTTTTTGCCCGCCCCCCTTCCCTGAAAAGGGAAGGGGGGCGGGGGATAGGTCCAACGAGCTAAAAATTTAGCCTACATCCCAAGCTCTGACCGCAACACTGCCGCAAACTCGGGCGGCAGGGCCGAGAGATCCGTGACCTGGCTGCCGCTCATGTACTTGTGCAAGACCTGGCCCAGCCCGCGGTAATGCGGCGGAGCCTGGGGATGGCGCGCACGATGGCCGTCACCTGCTCCAGCTCAGACTAAGCCTGGGCGGGTTCGGGCGCCGCGCCCTCACTCGCCGGCCCGGGCTGCATTTTTTGAGCCAGCGCATCCCAACCATCCAGCCCCTCCGGCAGGCCGAGCGTTGGGGCGAACTTCGCCAGCGCCTGCAGAACCTGGGCCTGCCCGATCTGTTTGGCGATCAGATAGCTGTTCACCCAGGCGCTCACGGCTGCCAGGATATTTTGTTTCAGGTAGTGATTGATGCCGATATTGAACAGGGTGCTGCACAGCCCGCTTCTGTCGCCGTTTTGCTGGCTGATGACCAGTGATTTCTGCAGGTACTCCAGCGCCGTGTCGTAGTCGCCGCGGGCCTGAGAGATTTGCGAAATATTGTTGATGGTTGTGCCTTCGCCGCGTATGTCGCCGATTTGCTGGCTGATGACCAGTGATTTCTGCAGGTACTCCAGCGCCGTGTCATAGTCGCCGCGGGCGTCATAGATTTGCGATATATTGTTGAGGGCTGCGCCTTCGCTGCGTGTGTCGCCGATTTGCTGGCTGATGACCAGTGATTTCTGCAGGTACGCCAGCGCCGTGTCGTAGTCGCCGCGGGCTTGATAGACCCCAGAAATATTATTGAGGGATTGACCTTCGCCGCTTGTGTCGCCGATTTGCTGTTGAATAGCCAGCGCTTTCTGCAGGTACTCCAGCGCCGTGTCGTAGTCGCCGCGGGCGTGATAGATTAGCGAAATATTGTTGAGGGTTGTGCCTTCGCCGCTTGTGTCGCCGATTTGCTGACAGATGCCCAGTGATTTCTGCAGGTACGCCAGCGCCGTGTCATAGTCGCCGCGGGCTTGGTAGTTATTCGCGATATTGTTGAGGGTTGCACTCTCGCCGCGTGTGTCGCCGATTTGCTGCCAGATGACCAGTGCTTTTCGAAGATACTCCAGCGCCGTGTCGTAGTCGCCGCGGGCCTGATAGATTTGCGAAATATTGTTGAGGGTCGAGCCTTCGCCGCTTCTGTTGCCGATTTGCTGTTGAATAGCCAGCGCTTTCTGCATGTACTCCAGCGCCGTGTCGTAGTCGCCGCGGGCTTTGAAGATTTGCGAAATATTGTTGAGGGCTGCGCCTTCGCCGCGTGTGTCGCCGATTTGCTGACAGATGACCAGTGATTTCTGCAGGTACTCCAGCGCCGTGTCGTAGTCGCCGCGGGCTTTGAAGAATTGCGAAATATTGTTGAGGGCTGCGCTTTCGCCGCTCGTGTCGCCGATTTGCTGAAAGATGACTATCGATTTCTGCAGGTATTCCAGCGCCGTGTCGTACTCGCCGGTGAGGAGGTATTGTTTGCCGGTCTGTCCCAGCGCTTCGCCAAGCACGGCGGGGTCTTCGGATTGGCAGATATCGGGCAGCCAATCCTTCAGTAGGGTCTGGGAATAGCCGGCCTGTTCGAGCGGCCCGACAATCGCATCGAGCGCCAGGCGGTCGGCCTGCGGTTTGCGTCCGGCGCGGCGCAGGGCGGTGTGCGCCAGCACGGCCTGACTCAGGCTGCGGCGCTCGTATTTGTACCGGTAGACCTGGTAATCGGCGGCAGCATCCAGCCAGCGCGGGTCTTTGTCTAAAAGCTGCTGGGTCTGCAGCCAGTCGCTGACCAGCGCCGGGCACTGGTACTGGATCATTTGCCAGTCGGGTTCGTACTGGGTCTCGACCAGCGAAAACGAGAGCAGCGCCGCCAGCAAGCCATCGGGATCGCCCGGCAGGTCGAGCGCCAGTTTGATGATTCCTTCCAGGGGCACGGGCGCGGGGTAGACCGGCAGTCTGCTTAGCAGCGCGCGGGCCGGCTCGGGTAAGTGGGCATGGATTTCTTGAATAGCCATATCGGCCTGGATGTCTTTGCGGGTCTGCGCCAGGCGTTCGAGAAAGGCGTTTTCGCTGGCCTGACTCTTCAGGCTGAGCAGCGCGCCGCCCAGCCAGGTCAGCGCGCGGCCGTTGCCGTCCAAATCCCGGTAAACCTGGCGCAGGCGTTCGCGCTGGCCCAGGAAGGCGGCCGGCATTTTAGCGTTGAGCACCAGAGCCTGGACCATCTGCAAGAAGTCGCCGTAGGGCGCGTGGGCGAGCGCCAGGTGTTCGCCGCTCCAGTCGGGTATCAGCCAGCGGGAGGTCACCAGCAGCACCAGCCCCGGGCGGGCCAGGGCGGCCTGCAGCCAGGCTGAGGCAGGTGAATTGTCCAGTGCGCGGGTGACGGGGTGCTGCAGAGTTTCCAGGTTGTCGAGCAGGATCACCAGGCGCGGGCCGAACTGCTGCTGCAGCAGCCCGAGCAGCGTAGCGGCGCGTTCATATTCGTTTTCAAAGCGCGGGCTCAGGCGGTCATATTTGGCGGCGTTTTCAAGGCTGAGGGCCAGTTCGAGGTCGAACTGGAATTTGCGCCAGGGATTTTCGGGACGGGCGCTCCAGTCAAAGACCTGCCAGCCGCGCGCCTGCAGATCGAGCGCCAGTTTGCCGGCCAGCGCGGTCTTGCCCTGCCCGCCCGCGCCGGTGATGAGCAGCCGGGTCAGGTCGCCTGACTGCAGGCGGCCCTTGAACTGGCGCATTTCGGCGCGCCGCCCGACGAAGCGCGCCGGCAGGCGCAGGGAGCTCAGCCCCTGGCTGACGAAGCCGGGGTGTGGCTGCAGCGCCTTGAAATCCCAATCAATCAGCGCGCGGGCCGGCTCCGGTGAGTAGAGCACCGGCAGGCACCAATCGGACGCGCTGCCGGATTGTTCTTGGGGTGCGAAGATGGCGGCGCGGGCCGACTGCAGGGCATAATCGAAGCGTTCAGCGCGGGCCAGCTCATCGAAGAGCCGGCGGGCAAAGCGCAGCCCGGCAGCGTCTTTGATCGATTCGCGCATGCCGGTGACGTGTGGGATGCCCTGGGCGCTCAGCTTTTGGGTCAGCCCGTTGTTGAGGTGCGTGGAGGCGGCTTTGCCGCTTTCGCAGGCCGAGAGCACCACTGCCTGCAGCCCGGAACCGGTCAGGGCCAGGGCGATCTCGTTTTCGTCGACCAACTGCCTATTCCCGTCTTCGCCTTCGAATAAAAATTCAGCGTAGGGCGCCTGTCCGGTGTGCGGCTGGTGATTGAAATTCCCGTGACCGCTCAAAAACAGCAGGTGCGGTTGAAAGTCCTTGATGAGCGTTTTGAAGGTGGAAAAGCGCCCGTCGTCGGGCATCTCCAGCCTGACAATCCCTGCGGCGATCAGCGGCAGGAGCGCTTCCTGCACCTGGATCTGTTCTTCTTCGACGTTGAGGCGCTGGGTCTCGGCATTCAGGTCGTCTGGCATGCTGGTGAACAGCAGCACGCGCAGCGGGCCTTTTTCGATGGGAAAGACCGCGGGCTGGGCTGGCGCGCTGCGGCGCGAGAGTGTGAAGGCGGGATGGCGCCCGAGAAACCCGAGTGTGGGGTGGTAGAGCGTTTCCCAGGGCAGGGCCTGGACGGCTGGCGAGTCGCTCTGGAGCAGGATGGCGGTGATGGCGTTCCCCACGGCCGGCAGTTCGACGGCGATGGAGTTCCACAGCGCGGAGCCCATCGCTTTGAGCTGCGCTTCGCTGACGGATTGCCCGGAGGCATACCTGGCTGAAAGCTCGTTGGCGAGGTGGCCGAGGTGAGGCTGCGCCTGGAGAAGGTCAGCGGGCGGCAGCAGGATCAGTGCGGTGGGATGGATGTTGGACGGCATGAGGTTCCCCCTGGGCGCTGGATGTTATTCTGGTTTTTGGGTGGGGACGATTTCAGGGAGCTGCAGCTCGGTTTCGGCGGCTTGCGGGGCGGGTGCCTCCCCACGCAGGAGCGAGGTCAGCGGTTTGCGGAAGGGTTTGAGATCGACCACCGCTTCGGCTGCGCAGTACGGGCAGGCAACGATCAGGGTCTGTTCGTCGCTGATTTCCTGGTACAGGCTGTAGACTCTGTCGCAACTCCAGCATTGAAATTTGGGGCGGTAGCTCTTTTTCATGTTTTTATCCTATTGAAAAAGCGGCAAATATGATTCCGGCAAAAAACAGCAGCCCAGAAACGCTGACGAGCACGCGTTTGTAGGCGGCGGTCTTTTCGAAGAAGTCCTGCAGGCCCAGGCTTTCGGATAGTTTTTCGGGGCTCTGCCGCAGGATACTCGCGTCGACTTTCCACTTGCGTGGAAAGATGGCGGCGAAGGTCAGGAGCAGGGCCAGGAACCAGCAGGCGAAGGCTAGCGAGAGGGCCGGGTTGGGTGTCAGGGTGGCTTTGTCGCCGCGCACCAGTTTGAGAACGGTGGCGAACAGGCCGGGGATGGCGAGTTCGAGCGTGAGTATTTGGGCGCTGAGTTTGTCCATCAGGTCGCTTTGGGCGCTGACGTTTTCATAAAATTTCTTGCGCAGCAGGTTTTCGTTTTCGGAGACGGGGCGGGTGGGCAGCGGTTTTTCGCTCATGGTCTGTCCTCCTGGGATTGATTCAACTATACAACAAGATTGAAAATGATGCAACAGGAATTTTGACGGGGGCGAGGTTGTCCGGGGATTTATCTCGTCAACGGTTCCCGGTGCGGTTGAAACCGCTCCTCAATGCATGCAAATCCTCCGGACTCAACCCATCCTCTTATCCATCCTCCCCCATCTTGTAAATCCTGTTCGCCCGCTTTTGACCTTGAACTTCAATCTGCCACAAACCACCCTCTTCGAGCGAGTCGGCTTCAGCCGACTTTTATGTCATCAGGCAGGGATTTATCCCGCCGGGGCCTATCTTGCCGAATCCCCATCACCCGCCGGAACCTGGAAATCAACGGCTTAAAATTCAGCCGCCAGGCCTGCTTCAAGCAAAGCAGGTTACTGGCTGGCTAAAGTACGCTTGTCACGTTGTCAAACCGGATGGTCTTACGGGGTGAAATCGTATTGGTTATGCGGGCCTGGAACACTGTTCCCCATTGTCCTTTCCGCTGCTGTGCCAGCCAATCGCGCGCGGCGATCGATTCCCCGGCTGGGATGCTTGCTGACCTGTCCACCTCGATCCTGGTGCCTTCCCTGCTGAGGACCTGCCCGGGTGTTTGGGCAGGACTTCAGCTCATCCCGCTCCGGATTAATGCGTCCCTGTTCCTGCCTGGCGCCCCTGCTGCCGCATAAACTGGGCGAACAACTTGACCTGTTCCCTGGTTAATTCGAGCGTCACCAGGTGATTGTGTTTGCGGAGATGCAGCCACCTTTGCAATTTCTTTCCGCTCATGACCAGCAAGCCCAGGTAAGCCGCCGGGGCGAAGACTCCGCTCAGAGTGAAATTCTGCTTACCTGCCGAGGTTTGCTGCAGGATGTTGATGCGGGTAAGTGAGTCATTCAACTGCGTGGTCAGCCTGGTGATATCGGCGTTGGCCTGTGTCAACTGGCGGGTCACGTCGCTGTTTTGCAGGGTCAGATCTTTTGTCTGCGAGGTGAGTTCGTCCACCCGGGCTTGCGCCTGGGTCAGGGCAGTGCGCTGCAGATCGGCTTCCTTCTGCATCTGGGCGACGTTTGATTGGCAGACTTGATACTCATTCACCAGGCGTTGAGTGTTGCTGAACTGGAATCCCAAGCCCGTGAAGGCGCCTACGAATATGATAAAGATGAGCAATACTGCTACGGCTGAGTTCATTCGATTCTCCATTGAACTTTCGGAAGGGCGAGAATTTCTTTCTGCTAAGATAATAACAAATTTGCAAACTCAATGCCGATTAAGTTTGGTGATCCTGTTTTAACGGATTAATTAAAGCACGATTTTTGTTTAACGATTTCGCCATTTGATTAACCATAAACGCCGCAGAATGATTTCTGCGGCGTTTATGCGGTGACAAAATTCAGGTTCTCTGGGAATTTCCGTGATAAAACCTTTTGGACGCGGACGAGCCCGGAAAACGCGGATATTTTAAAGCTTTAAATCGGTTTTATGTGCACATACGATTTGGGTGTTCGGGAACCGGGAGCGGGCAGGTGCCACCATTTGCCTGTCATTGCGAAACCGGCGCACTTGTTCTTTGCCGGTTGTGGCAATCTCCACTTAAGTGGAAATGTACCACCAATATTGAGGGGGGATTGCCAAGCGGGA
>CAIMZS010000188.1 GCA_903846015.1 uncultured Anaerolineae bacterium
ACCTTCTTGCCATTTTCCAGGTTAGTCACTTTGGCCTTGGTCCCCATCGGCAAACTCGGATGAGCGGCCGTCATTTCTTTTTGGTTAAAGGTCTCGCCATTGGCGGTCTCTTGGCCTTGAAATCCCGGTCCGTACCATGAAGCTTCGCCGACCTGCTTGTGAACAGGTTGGGTGGCGGCACTCCCTTTGTCCTGCTGTGGTAATTTACTTTGCCGGCCCAGGTTTTCTGTCGAGTCTTTGGAGTTACAACCTGACATAACCAAAGCACCGATCAAGGTCACTTGTGAGATTCCTGAAAGCCACTTGCGGGGGGACATGGCATTGCTGATCGCTTTCAAGACCTTCCTGGACAAGAACGTTGAACAGGAAATAAACCGAAGTTGCCCGTCGTTGAACGAGGCATTGTTGTGTTGAACTCTTTGATATGACATGTTCTTTCCTTTCGCATAGATATCTACACATATTTTCAATAAAATGAAAACCAACTGGTTGCAATAGTTTCAGATGCTCTTCTAGTATAGGAGCGACATGTCGCTCCTATAGTCATTAGGTATGGATTACACAATGGGAAGTATTACGGAAATACGATTTGTGTAGATAACTAATGTTGCCAGGGAGAATGACTCTACCAGCCAAGGGGCCACGATACCGCACAAGCTCTCTGCCGTCTGTACGTTAGCGCACGCACACTCGTTCGATTGGAAAAGCAGCCGGGATTGAGTAATCAAAGTGGCGGGCAGAAGAGCTTTGCCTGGCCGGCGTGGTTCAATAGAATCTTTCGCTACTGCGTAACTCTTTTGGACTGAAATACCCATCCCGGTCACTTTGGTCAAGTCTCGATAATTCAGAAACGTCGGTATCCAGTATGATGACCAACTGTTCAATTACCTCTCGTCTTGTTATTCTTAAGTTATCAGTAAGTCACTTCAAGGCGCATTATGCAAGAGAGTTTATCAGTAAACTTAAAGCAGCACCACCGAGTTACCCATTAGTTGATCTGCCCTTAAGTTTCGCTTTGGATTCTATATTTTCACCGCTAACGGTCTCGGCCGAGATTTTTCATTGATTGGTAGAATTCGGTAGAGTAGAGAAGTGCCAATGCATTGATGCCTCCAGGAAATTAGGCAACTATCAATTTAGCGATTAATTTTGACTATGTGTTAACAATTTCAGCTAAATAGTTGGATGGAATAGCTGCTGCTCTTTGGGAAGAAAAAGGGTATACAGTTGTTTACTGCACTCCTGACTCTGGCGATATCAATGGGGTATATATCATCGGTACGGAAGTCGCGAAGCAAATAGTTGATTTCTAGCAGTGCTTCTTTAATATAATCGCCGCGTTGAAAATAGGTTAACCTTAATTTTTCGCCGGTATGCGTATGTTCGAAGGAGAGCGTTTTGTATCCGTGACTATGGAGATAAGGTGACGGAGCCTGAGCTTGCTGTGCAAATCCGTGCTGACTCACATGTCGAATGTCCGCTGTTTCAACGCCGCATCCGCTCAATGCCAGCACAGACCCATAAATCGGCTTCTTCAGAAACTTGCGTCTTGAGGTAATTGCACTATCTTTTTCAGTTGTCGCGTTTGTTGATTTATTCTTGTTCATGGTTTCAACTCATATAGGGTGAGCATTTTTCTGAAATAGCTTTCCGTTCAGGCATCATTTAAACTCTAGCGCTCCATTACAGAAAGCCAGAGCACGGAAGACATGGCTCTCCATCAAGAAAATGGGAGCCGTGTAGTCGTAAATTAT
>CAIMZS010000189.1 GCA_903846015.1 uncultured Anaerolineae bacterium
CCTACACCTATCGCGTCCGCTACCGTTCTGGCAGTGCCGGTGACTATACCGCCGCCGAAGCCGGGACCTTTGCCACCCAAAACGCAGCGGGCAGCCCGTTCACATTCACCATCCAGGCCGATTCTCACCTCGATTCCAACAGCAGCCTGCAGGTCTACCAGCAAACCCTGACCAATGAGCATGCCGACAAGCCCGATTTCGCCATTGACCTGGGCGACACCTTCATGACCGACAAAGTCAAGCCTTACACAGCGGCTGAAGCACAATACCTGGCGCAGCGGTATTACCTGAGTCTCGTTGGTCAAACCGCACCCCTGTTCCTGGTGCTCGGCAACCACGATGGCGAAGGCGCTCCCAAAGGCAGCAGCGGGCAAGAAATGTCCATCTGGTCGGCAAAACTGCGCACACAGTTGTTTCCCAACCCCGTACCGGATGGCTTCTATACCGGCAACGCCACGCCTGAACAAACCGCCGGTAATCTGGAAGATTACTATGCTTGGGAATGGGGCGACGCGCTGTTCATCGTTCTGGACCCCTACTGGTTCACCCCGCCCCTACGCAACGACTCCAGCCTTTGGACTCCCACTCTGGGCGAAACGCAATACCGCTGGCTAAAAAACACACTCGAAACCAGCCAAGCCAAATGGAAGTTTGTCTTCATCCACCAACTTATCGGCGGGTACGATAAAAACGGACGCGGTGGCGTTGAAGTGGCGCATTTCTATGAGTGGGGCGGAAACAACGCGGACGGTTCCTACGGTTTCGACTCACAGCGTCCCGGCTGGGGTGTTCCCATCCATCAATTGCTCGTCCAAAACCACGTCACCGCGGTATTTCACGGGCATGACCATCTCTTCATAAAACAGGAATTGGACGGTATCATCTACCAGGAAGTGCCACAACCGAGTGCGTCCCGTTCGAACGGCACCAACAGCGCCTCCGAGTATGGTTATCTCAGCGGCGACATCCTTGGCAGTTCCGGCCACCTGCGCGTGATGGTTACGCCAGAACAAGTGACAGTGGATTACGTTCGCTCGTACCTGCCACAGGATGAAAACGCCAGCCAAAAGAATGGTCAGGTAGACTATAGTTATACTATCTTGATCCACTGAAGGTAAGGTGGCAGCGGGCGGGTGTAATGGCAATGACACAAATTCAGGCGGCGATGACACCTGCTCAATTTGACGCCATTGCCGCCATGAAAATCAGCCAGGAAACCGCCATGACCACTGCCGGGGGTGCCATCAGCATCAGATGTTGGCAACAATCAGCCGGCAGAGGACTGATGGGCGATTTGACCGATGCATTTATCCAGCTTTTGGAGGAAAGATCATGAGGTTAAAAAATGTCAAAAACCATACTTGTCGCAGACGACAAAACCAATATCCGCAACCTGGTGCGCGAATACCTCGAAGCCGAGGGTTTTCGAGTTGTCATCGCTGCCAATGGGCGCGAAGCGCTGTACACAGCCCGCGCCGAAAAACCTGATCTGATCTTGCTCGACATCATGATGCCTGAAATGAGCGGCTACGACTTCCTGAAAACCTACCGCAAAGAACGCGAGACGCCCATCATCATGCTCACCGCCAAACTTGACGAAACTGACAAAGTCCTCGGTCTCGAACTTGGCGCGGATGATTATGTCACCAAGCCTTTCGGGATGAAGGAACTCGTCGCTCGTATCAACGCCGTTTTGCGCCGGACAGGGCGCCCTACGACAGAGCCGGAAGTGCTGACGACTGGGGCACTCCGTCTCGATAGACAATCCCGCACCGTTATGACCAGCGGAAGAGCTATCAACTTGACCCCGTCCGAATTTGATTTACTCACCATCCTGATGTCTGCCCCAGGACGGGTTTTCTCGCGTTCCGATCTATTGCTCAAGCTGCAAGGCACTTCTTTCGAAGGCGTTGAGCGGACAATTGATGTCCATATCCGAAATTTGAGAACGAAAATAGAAAAAGATCCATCCAAACCAGATTATATAGAGACGGTGTTTGGATTTGGTTATCGCTTCCGTGCGGAAGAAAGCGTCGCACCAAAGTAAACGTACTTTTCCCCCGTACACGGCGATAAATCGCCGTGCTATAACCCGTCTGGTGCGACGCATCCACTACCCGCTCTTTCAACTCCGGAAAAACCTTCCATGAAACTTACCTTCAAACTTACCCTTGCCTTTCTACTTGTCAGCCTGATTGCTATTGGGCTGGCGGCAATATTTATCTGGGGGGCAACCTCGTTTGAATTTACCCGCTACTTGCAGGATCAACGCGAAAATGAGTTTGCGACTGTGGCGCGGCAGTTCTATGAGCAAAACCAAACCTGGCGTGGAGTGGATCGGGCCTTACAACAGCAGGGCCTTATTCCGCCACCGCCACAACCCGGCGGGCAGTCGCCTTTGACGCCTCCATTCGCTCTGCTGGATGGTGAGCGCGTTGTTCTTATCCCCAGTGGGCATTATTTGCTTGGTCAGAAAGTCCCATCTAGAGTATCGGAACAGGAAATTCGAGTTGAAATCGATGGGAAATTGGTCGGAACGGTCATCACTGCGGGCCAACCGTTGATCAAAAATCCTGCCGATCAGCTATATATTAATCGAATTAACCAGGCACTGTTGATAGCTGCTTTTGGGGGCATGCTGCTTGCCTTGATTTTGGGAATTTGGCTGGCGCGCACACTGACGCGCCCGGTCAACGAATTGACCACTGCCACGCGTGCCCTGGCGAGCGGTAAACTCGAACAACAAGTCCCAGTCCGATCACAGGATGAACTGGGCGATCTGGCTGCCTCATTCAATCAAATGAGCGCCGATTTGGCCCGCGCCAATTTGCTCCGCCGCCAGATGACCGCCGATATTGCCCACGACCTGCGCAACCCATTGACAGTGATCGGCGGTTATCTTGAATCGCTCAAAGACGGTAAACTCAAACCCACCCCCGAACGTTTTGAGACCATGTATGCCGAAATCCAGCACTTGCAGCGGCTGGTCGATGACTTGCGGACTCTTTCGCTGGCGGATTCTGGCGAACTGGTAATTTATCGCCAGTTGCTTGCGCCCGGCGAATTGTTGGAAAGGGTAGCCGCTGCCTACCATCACCAGGCCGAACAACAGAAAATCACCATCCTGGTTGACATGGAACCTGGTTTGCCGGAAATCAACGTGGATTCGGCACGCATGGAACAGGTTTTGGGGAATCTTATCAGTAACGCCCTGCGCTATACCCCCGATACAGGGACAATTCGCCTGGTCGGTAAGCAGGAAACGGGGGGGGTGATTTTAATAGTTCAAGATAACGGCAGTGGGATTCCGCCCCAAGCCCTGCCCCATATTTTTGAGCGTTCCTATCGCGGCGATGCATCCCGCCAGGGTAACGAATCGGGGCTGGGTCTGAGCATTACGAAATCGATTGTTGAACTGCACGGCGGAAAAATCGTAGCCATGAGTGACGGCCCTGGCACAGGCGCTCAGTTTTTAATTTTCCTGCCGGGATGATTCGCGCTATTACACCAGGGCGTAAACAGCTAAGAAGTTATGCATTCAGCGCCCTGGCCTGGTAAGTCCACTTGAAAGATTTTGCCAATTCAGGAGCTTCTTTGTAGGCACTGTTTATCGCAGAAATCTTGTCATCAACTATCTTGCGTTTCATCACTTCAGCGGCGATTTCGCGCACTGTCCACTGGTTAATTGGTCGCTCTGAATTTTCAGGCTTCTGGCATGCCAAGGCTTCAATTTTGCAACGTTGATCAGCAGTAACATGAATAAATAGAAGGGTCTTATCCATCTGGACGAAAGTCTATTGCTGGTTATTGAATTAATAAGACCTTCTCCAGATTTGCGAGGGGTAATAATCCCATATCAAATCCTGGTTGCACGAACGGACGAACGTCAGTCAGAATACTGCTCCAATCCAGCAGGTGCAATCGTTCGGATATCAGCTTCCGCCAGTTGGCTTGTGTTAGTATTGCTCCCTGCCACTCAGTTTGTGCCAGGGCATTGTTGAGCAGTACCAGATTCGGCTATGGCCAGAGCGGGTCGCTCAGACACCAGAGCAAATCATAGATGTCACGCCCCTTGGTATATGGCCTTTGCAGGATCGCATGCAACTTGCCTGATAGCAGTGATGCTTTATCACCGTGGTTGCCAGGCCGGCTCCAGACGATGGATTGGCGTCCACTCCGAGCTTGACCGCGAGTACATCGCTTTGATGTGCGGATAGTCCCAGATCGTAAAGCAATCCAGGAAAACGCACAAACGCGCTGTGAACTATTTTTTGATCACTGAGCTTGAGTTCAACCGTATACCCTTCGGGCGTCAATTCAGCTCGGATAGCCTGCAAATAATCGCGGAAATTGTAGCCCTGCCGGTTACCTTCGAGGGCAACATTCAGATCTTCAGAATAACGGCCGTGAGCATATAAAAACCGCAAAGCCGTTCCGCCATGAAATGCCAGCGGAATCATCGCACCGGCTCGCTGTAAGGCAGCCAGAATACGAGCCTGCAAGTATTCCCTTGCCAGGTTTCG
>CAIMZS010000190.1 GCA_903846015.1 uncultured Anaerolineae bacterium
CCAATCGATGAAATCTTTCTGCAGCGAGTTGATTAGCTTGACATCACCAAATGCGGCATCCGGCGTGATAAAGCGAGATTGTGGCGCTGGTTGATCTTCGAGTTTTTCCATTTCCGGGCCATCATACGGAAAATCATCCCAGCGCACCACTCCGCGCCGGTCTAATCGATCCACCAGCGCATCACGCACAACTTCACTATCCACCCCATAACGCCGGTCAATAAACCGAATCCTGGCGCAAGCCAGTAAGGTGGGACGATAAAGCACGTTTTCCAGCCGCGAATCAACCGGCATAGGCTCGCTAGCAAGTTTAAACGCATCGCTCAGAGTGTAAGTAACCGGTAAAAAATATTCGGAAATACCAGCAGGGATGGAAGGCCTGGTTTGACTGCCCTGGTCCCTGGAACTGGTCCGTACAGTGGCAGCCTGATTCTGAATCGTTCCAATCCGTGGGTTCAAGCCGGGCTCGGGTTGTGAAATTGGCTGGTATTGAGAAAGGTCTTCAAAGACCTGCGCCTGTCCATCCGAAAAAGCGATTTTTTCAACCGAATTGGAACTTACCCTAACCGCACCAACCAGTTTGTTCAAAGCCGGGATCTGAGGCCGTGTCAATGGGCCTGCCAGAAAATTCTGGTTCTAATGGAATTTGTGGTTTTGACAAAAATGAGGCAAAATTGGCTAAAACTCCACCAAGAGAATCGCCAAAATGCCTCAACGACAGTGTACCAAAGAAAAGACCAACATTACAAGTCCTGTAAAACGCATTACTCTTCCGATGACCATGGAAAAGTATCGAGAAATTGTGGATGATTGTGCCCTGTTTAGAAAATGGGTTGATCAAATGATTGTTGAACATCCGGAACTGTTTCCCAAGACAATTAGCTTTGGTTTTACATTGCATGATGATCGCACGTCCAGCAAACTGGAAGATGTACATTTGCGGAGGATTTGTCTGAAAACTCCTGATGAAGATGGCAAGAAACAAGTTTTCACAATTGCGCCGAGCGGTGTGATGCCATATTTTGTAGCTTTCACAGATGAAGTAGAGAAGGCGTTATTTTTGCGGCGTTTCTTTGTGCCCTATTGGGCCTTGACCTATGTATTTGGACGAGACGATGATTATTGGTACCGGATGGAAC
This sequence comes from uncultured Anaerolineae bacterium, assembly GCA_903846015.1. GTDB lineage: Bacteria > Chloroflexota > Anaerolineae > Anaerolineales > Villigracilaceae > UBA5195. The sequence continues at coordinate 1,140 of CAIMZS010000190.1, forward strand.
AACAATTTGGGTGTTACAACCTGGTTCAAACGCTCATAAAGGACCCTGAGAAATTGCCCAAGCATTTATTGGCCGACGAAAAGATTACCTGGCTCAATGGAGAAGAAGTAGTTGTGGCTACGACTGTTGGCGACAGTTGCGTGTTAGGCGTTTCAGTTGCGCTCGAGGCAGACACAGCGAGTCTGACTGAGGCATATCAGCATTTCAAGGATGAAGCCCAATCATTGAAGCCTGACTATGCGCCAGAAACGGTCAATACGGATGGTTGGGGCGCTACGCAGAAAGCATGGTTGAGCCTATTTCCCATGATTATCATCATCGAGTGTTTCTTGCACGCTTACATCAAGATACGTGATCGTGCCCGTCATTTGAAGGATGTCTTCAATCAACTTTCCCAAAGGGTGTGGGATGTTTACCGAGCCGCAGATGCCACTTCTTTTCGTTCAAAAGCCGATGAACTCCGTTTGTGGGCCGAAAAGAACACCACTGGTTATGTTTTAGATGCAACTATCAAGCTCTGTAATAAAGTGGATCGCTTTGTTCTGGCCTTTGATCATCCACTGGCGCATCGTACAAGTAATATGTTGGACCGGCACATGAATCCGATGGATCGTTGGTTGGA
>CAIMZS010000191.1 GCA_903846015.1 uncultured Anaerolineae bacterium
CAGCCCCAGGTGTTTTAGAAAATTCTCGCAGCAACTGATGATGCGCGGTTTGCCATAAGTGGAAAGTCGCATCCCTTGTGCCTGGTAGAAATCCGGGTTTTGAAAAGCCGCCAGTCGAACCAAGCGATTCCTCAATGAAGGCGTCAAATCTGCTTTGGGGATATAGATTTGGTTCCCAACCACCAGGTCGATCTGCTCAGGCAGTGGTCCAACCACGGGCGGTTCCTTGTGTCTTCTGGATGGTGGCACAGCCCAAGGCCGGTCGCCATCTTCATCCGTTACAGGAAGACGGATACCCATCAATTCATCCAACTTCTCCGCCTGCCTTACCAAAACCTGCACATCTGCCTGGGTCATTCGGCGCAGGGATGCAAGGGAGGACCATTGATCTTCGTATGGAATGAACTGCTCGTTGACAAAAACACTGTTGCCGTTCTCGCGCGGTTTCTTTTGCAGTGGTAGTGCTATCAGATTGCCAAAGCCGCCCTTGGGCAGTGTATCCTGGCTTGGGAAGAAACGGTCATACGAGTCCAACCCAATCTCTGGCCGGCGCTCCATTGTTTGCGAAAGCAGGAAAGTACCCATTTGGCGCGCCTGGGATGCAGAGACAGGCTCAGCAAAGAATACCCAGACGTGACCCCATTGCCAGAGCGCGACCGTTCTATAGCCGCAGGAACATTAAACAACGAACAGGTTTCCAGGAATGCCTGAACATCCTGCTGCCAGGAAGCTTTATCGAAGTCTGCAGCCAAAAACCAGCAGGTTTCATCTGGCAACATGGGATAAACGCCAATGGTAAATGTGCGCCCTGTTTTATCTTGCGGATCAAAACCTTGCAAATGGTTGCGCACCACCAGGTCTGTGACCGGGAGAAATTCACGATGCCCGCAATCTTCACAGCGAATTCTCGGCTTTTCGCAAATCCCCCGGACCCATTCATTTTGACAAACCGGTTGGTAGCCTGTCTTGCCCGTTTTTAGACTTTCAAAGCGCCGGGGATAAACATCATCGCGTCCCCGAAACAGAGTGCGAAAGAGGGCTATCTTCTCATCTTGCGTTGATTGATTATTGTGATTTTGCTTGTGGGTATTATCAGTCACATCTAACGGCTTGTTAAGAACTTCTCTATCACGTTTCAATTCAGCAACTCGCCCCAGTAATACGGATCGCTTGCTTTCCAACTCAATCAATTCCGCTTCAGCTACACCAATCAAGCGATTTATTTCATCAAGGGTCTTCATAGGATATCTCTCAAGGTGTTCATTCGATTGATTGAATACAATGGTTTGCCAATTGACCAAGGTTCTTATCGGAAAATTAATCAACTCGGTTATTATAACCACTACAGAAAATCTCTCGACCAACCATTAATGGCTCCATTCAAATCCAGAATTGATATCTGAAATGGTATCTGTATAGTTTTGTGTTATTTTGCAGTATAATTGCAAAATAACACAAGGAGGCAGCCATGACAACTGAATTTATCCCCCGTAGTCTTGGGACGGTTTTACGCAAAGCTGCAGATGAATTTCCTGCTGTAGTTCTGGTGGGGCCACGCCAATCCGGCAAAACCACACTCTTGAGAAACATTTTTGGTGTTCAATATCAAATCATCTCACTTGAGCCACCGGACGTGCGCCTTGCCGCTCAGTCTGATCCGCGTGGATTTCTAAACCTATATCCACCGCCAATTGTCTTCGATGAAATCCAGTATGCTCCTGGATTACTACCTTACATAAAAGAAAAAATTGACGCCAATCGAAGCAAAGCTGGACAATTCATCCTGACAGGCTCCCAAAACCTATTATTAATGTCCCAAGTTACCGAAAGTCTGGCTGGACGCGCAGCAGTACTCAAACTGATGCCGCTAACCCTCCGGGAAACCAATCGAATGTCTGAAAAGATCTTCCCCTGGGAAAGTTCTCAATCGTCCATTCTACCTGCCCCAACATCGGGTGAAGTGTGGGAGAAAATTCTTCGAGGTTCTTATCCAGAACTTAGCATTAATCCCACTCGAGATGCGCATTTGTGGCAAGCCAGCTATATTCAAACATATCTTGAGCGGGATGTGAGAAATCTTCGCAACCTGGGAGATCTCACTCAATTCCAGGTTTTCTTGCGAGCCCTGGCAGCGCGAAGTGCCCAAATTCTGAACCTGAGTGAGCTTGCCAGAGATGTAGGCGTTGCGGTCAATACAGCTAAGGACTGGATTTCGATTTTGGAAGCCAGTTTTCAGATTTTTATCCTGCGCCCTTATTACGTCAACATCGGAAAACGCCTGATAAAAGCGCCCAAAGTATATTTTGTGGACACAGGTCTGCTTTGTTATCTGGTTGGTTTGCGTGACGTGTCCCATGCTGCTGCAGGTCCGATGGGCGGGGCATTATTTGAGAACCTTGTGGTTTCAGACTTATATAAAACCTATCTCCATCGCGGAGAAGAACCAGCCTTATATTATTGGAGAACCGTTGCCGGCTCAGAAGTTGATTTGGTGATCGATACACAAGCCGGATTAATACCAATCGAAATCAAATTGTCCGAAACACCACGCCCTGAAATGGCAAAAGAAATCCGTGCCTTTCAACAAGACTTCAAAGAAAAATCCTTACCAGGATATGTAATTTACCCGGGCAATATGGTTTTGCCGCTTGGGCAAGGTGTTTCATCTCTACCGTTAAGTAATTTATAGCTATTGTTTCAAGGCTTTCTTTCAAGTGCTGTTTTGACCAACTTAGGAAACGGTCATTGCGCGCCCGAACATTGTACTTCGTTAAAATATATATTCGGAGACCGCAAAAAGTAATTATGCATACAATACAGTGCTGCGTTTTGTGACAAGAAAATTAATATCAGGGTATCTACGATGAACAAAAAAGGCAAACAGGCTCACACTGACTCGATTATCCTTCCCCGGCGACTTCGCGAAGGCTTGTATGAAGCCGATGTCCTTCTCACTGAGGATAAACCACAGCAAGCTTTGGAGCTTTTGCAAGAACTGGACCAAAAGTTTCCACGCCAACCTGATCTTTTAGGCTTAATGGTCAATGCCTGCCTGGATGTCGGTGACCAACATGGATATCTGCTCGCCATCTACAAACTACATGAATTGACGCCCAATAAAGCGGAGGTTAAACTCGGGTTGGCTGGTGCATATCTTGCAAATGGGTGTTTTGCCCTTGCTTTGCAAACTTTTCGACAGTACCTTAAACGCTGGCCCAACGATGAGCGTGGCGGGGAAATCCAAAAAACCATTCAACAATTGGAGAAAGCCCTTACGGAATTTCTCAGTGAAATCGGCTTTTCGTTGGACGAAGGTCTGGACTTTGCCAGCAAGCATGAAGAATTACGGCTGGATATGGAACAAGGGAATTACAATCGCTGCCGGCAACTGGCAAAATTCCTTTTCCAACAGCGCCCTAACTTTGTCCCGGTCTTAAACAATCTAAGTTTGATTGAATGGCTGGATGGCAATTTACCAGGAGCCATAGAACTAAGTCACAAAGTACTGGAAACTGAACCCGATAATGTCCACGCGCTTTCAAATTTGACTCGATTCCTTTTTATGCAGGGAAGAAGGGATGAAGCCATAGTTTTCGCAAAAAGGTTGAAAGAATCTAATGCCAGTGCCGCTGATCGTTGGCGGAAAAAGGCCGAAGGACTTAGTTTTATTGGCGATCATGATGGCGTGTTATCTATTATCGAACAAGCCAAACATGCCAAAGAACAGGATACTCTGACTGGCATGATGTGGCATTTGTGCGCAGTTGCAGAGTACCGGAATGGGGATTTGTCGAAAGCCCGAAAATACTGGCAAAAAAGCGCTCAAGCATCACCCAATTTAACCTTGGCAATTACGAACCTCGAAGAATTGAAGAAGCCACTCTTTGAGCGAGTTTGCCCGCAGGCCTTTCCGCTGGATTCTTGGATTTCTCGCAAAACGATTGAGGCCATGGCATATGAAGCTGAACGAGCTTCACGTCAGAAAGTCGATCATGTTTTTCGTGAGAGAGTAAACACATTTTTCGATGACCATCCTGAATTGATCCAATTCGTTCCAGAAGCGCTCTCGGCAGGTGACGTCAAGTGCAGGGAGCTGGCTTTGCAGCTGGCCGATATGTCTGCCCACCCCAAAATTCTTTTATCGTTAAAGGAATTCGTACTTAGTCAAAATGGCCCGGATGCTTTGCGATTGGAAGGTTCGCAAATTCTTTCAAAGTACAATATTTTTCACTCGGGTGAAATGATTCGTTTGTGGCTGAAAGAATCGTGGACAGAGATCATGATGATAGGTTTCCAAATCTCACGCGATGCAGAACATTCAACGTTAAAACAATCGACATTACGTTTGATGGAAAAGGCAATTAATGCCTTGCATGCAAAAAATGGTACAGAAGCAGAAGTTTATCTACGCAAAGCCCTCGAAATCCAGGGGGATGACCCAGGTCTACTCAACAACCTGGCAATGGCCCTCCAAATGCAGGGGAAACAGGCAGAATCGGACTCGCTTGCCGATCAAATCCCTGCTCGTTTTCCAGACTATTTCTTTGGACAGGTTATTACCGTTCGGAGAGCCTTGAATACGAAACAACTCGAAAAGGCAAAAATCACTCTGGATAAAATGATGACAAAGCCAGAATTACATGTCACTGAATTCAGCGCGTTATGTGCCTGTCAGATCGATTTTTTCCTGGCTGATGAAAAACCGGAAGGTGCTATTTCATGGTACAAAATGTGGGAACAAGGGTATCCGGATGACACTAACCGAGAAAAATATCAGACAACTATAACTATGGTCAAAGCGCTTTCCAAACTCTCAAAAGGGTTTTCCGGGCGCAGGCCTAAAGAGAAAACGACCAATTAGAAGAACGATTGAGTCCGTATAATCATTAAACAATCCCAAGAACCTTACCCTGTGTCAAGCCGCGACTTAGAAAATTCCCGAGGCATAAAGGATTACCACCTTCTACGTAATCCGGTTCTTCAATTCCCGAAGATGAGCAAGCACCTCAGTCGGATTCATATCAAACTCACGCGCGCGGGATAATGAAATTTCTGTAATTCGCTCGAGCAACTGGAATTCCACGATATTTTTCTGGACGAGAAAAACGAGATCATCAAAATCCGTATCAAAACCACGGTCCAGTTTGCTCAAAGCTATACTATACGGATCGGCAACGAACACTTCGAGATTCCCAAATTGGCCAATGCGTATGGTTCTCTCCTCGCTACCATCAGGCAAGGGAATGAAACGCTCGATGGCAACAGGCTCCATGTAAATTTTCTGTTCTTTCGCAATCTGCAAAATGGTCTTATGCAATTCACTTGGAGAAATGTCATCACCAACAAAGTCGATGTCGATCGTCAGGCGCGGGCTTCCCAGCAAAACCAGGGCTCCACCTCCCACCAGGTACAAACGAGACAATGGGGGAACTCTCCCGCCCAATAATTGCAAGATGGATTGAATTTGTGTGTTATCCATCGCTTATCCCCGCTGCAACTCCAGGCCTTTAATCCAAACTCGTAATGCATGCTGGTAAGTACCAAACCAATTCACTTGGGAATTGCTCAATTCTTGATGGCGCAA